>NZ_JBEYYW010000011.1:0-238927 GCF_040645695.1 Streptomyces sp. NPDC046712
GGACGAGTTCGCCGAACTCCCCGACCTGTGGTGGCCGGAGGACCGCGCCTGGTGCGTGGGCGGCGACGTCGACCTGGTGAGCACCTACGTCTGTGCCCGGAGGTGGGGCCCTGCGGCACGTTCAGGTCTCCGCGTCGGGCGTCAGTTCACCACCCTCACGGAGTCGCAGCCCAGGAACGTGTACACCTGGCCGCCCGCGGCCCGGTATTTGCCCTTCAGGCAGGCCCGGGTGGAGGCGAGGGTCAGTCCCGATTCACTGGGCTTGAAGTGCATGACGTTGTCGGTGTCGCCGTCGCGGGTGCGCTCGTCCAGCTCGTAGGAGTCACCGGGGTGGCCCCTGCCGTGGACCTCCCGGGCGCCGGCGGGGGTGGCGGTGTTGAACAGCCGCTCCCGCAGGCCCCAGTACGTCTGGGACACGTCGATCGCCGTCGCGTTGAAGGCCAGCGGCAGGCCGTACTCGCCGACCCGGGTGGTCAGCGCGGCCAGGGTGGCGTCGGTGTTGAGGTTGACGGCGTTCGGGAAGCCGCCCGGCCGGACGTTGATCGCGATCGGCACCACGCAGTCGATCCGGAACGAGGTGGAGGCGGTGTTGTTGCTCGGGTCCGGGTCGACGTCCTCCGCGTTCTTCAGCGCCAGGCGGGAGTCCAGGCGTACCTGCTTCAGGCCCGGCGAGGTGCACGCGAGCTGCACCGCGTACGTGGCCTTCTGCGGAGTGCCCACGCGCAGCGCCGTCTGCTGTGCAGTCTGCGTCGCGGGTGTGACGGTGACGCCGGCGTCCGCGGCGGCCGTGGTGGTCAGCAGGGTGTCGATCGGGCTGGACGGGCCGGCGTTGGCGACGGTGACTTCCAGCGAGGCGGTGGCGGGCTCGCCGATGAGCACCTCCAGCGGGCTGGTGGCCCGGGCATCGGTGATCCGTACGTCCGCCTTCGCGATCACCCTGGTGTCGGAGGTAGTGGTGTTGTCGGCCGGCTGCGCGTCCGGGCCGGCGAGGTTGGCCACGGTGGAGGTGGCCGTGATCGTCTTCGGGCCGCCGTTGCGGTAGACCAGGTCGGCCGGGACCTGGGCGCTGATCGTGTATTCCCGGTGGGTTCCCTGCGGGACCTCGCTGAGGTTGCAGGTGACCGTCCGGCCGGAGACCAGGCAGGGGCCGGTGGTGGTGGGGTCGGTGACGTCGGCCGGCAGCTCGGTCGTGATCTGGGTGGACGTGGAGGAGTTCGGGCCGTTGTTGGTGACGCCGACCGTCCAGGTCAGGCGCTCGCCGGCGGCGACCGGGTCCGGTGCGTCGGTGAGTGCCAGGGTGAGGTCGGTGGTGTTGCGGAGTCCGCGGATCCGAGCCGCCTCCTCCGCGGTCGGCAGGGGCGGGTCCTCGTTCGCGGCCGGCGCTCCGCCGGCCTTGGGGAAGCGGTTCGGCATGAAGTCCTTGACCCGGGCCCAGTCGTTGTGGCCCGTGAGCAACTCGTCAGTGGTCATGTTGGCGCAGTCCGGCTGGCCTGTAATTGCATCGATGTTGACGATCTGCTTCGCGTCGCCGTCGTCGCCGAAGCCCGGCCAGTTGTCGCCGTTCCAGTCCGGGTTCCGGTTCAGGGGAACGGTGCGCACGGCACCCGCACCGTCCAGGAAGACGAACTGGTTCACCCCGTCCTGCGGGTCGAGCAAGATGCTCTCGTGGAGGTCGTCCTCCTTGAGGTCGGGCAGCACCTCCCGGGACCGGCCCGGCAGGTTGTCGCCGGGCGACTGGCCGAACAGGGTGATCCGGGCCGGGGAGAAGTCGACGATGTGCCCACCGCCCACGCGCGGGATGCCCTCAGACATGGAGTAGTTCATCACGCTCACGTAGTTCGGCTTGCAGTTGGGCCTCGCGTCCGTGCCCGCGTGGTTGAGCCCGAGGTTGTGGCCGAGCTCGTGCATGAGGCCCCCGGCGTCGGCGCGGTAGAGGATGATGTCCGTCCCGCCAATCGAGCCCAGGCCGCCCGCGGCGCACCCGGCGCTGTGAGTGGTGTAGAGGACGTAGTTGAACACCTTCCGACGCTGCAGCTGCATGTTGCGCGCCTTCGTGTTGTAGTACTCCGTGTCGAATTCCTCGTCGTCGCAGTTGTTCAGCGGGAACGCGATCGGGTTGCCGCCCCCCAGGTCGTCGCCGACGATGCAGTCCGGATCCTGCTCGTCCGGCCTGCCGTCCGTGTCGTCGTCGATGCCGTTGCTGCAGGTGGCCACCTTGAAGTCCTCGACGCCCAGTTCGCGGTCCCTGCAGTCCGGATCGGCGCCGTCCGCACCGTTGAGGCCATCGTTGTCCAGTCCGTCGGTGCAGGTGCCTTCGGGCGGGCCCTCCATGGCCTGCGTGTCGTGCAGGCCTCCGGAGTCGACGTGCAGCGTGATGCCGTCCGCGCCGTCGGGGTTGGACAGTGGGGCCGCCGCGAAGGCGTGCTCGACGACCTGGATCGCCTCATGGGAGGGCTGGGAGCCGTCCGAGTAGTCGAGTTCGACGAAGACGTCCTTGTGCAGCGGGTTTGCCTGGAGGGACGGCAGGTCGACGGCCATCGAACCGTCGGGGTTGCGCACGCCGAAGCGCTCGTAGCGGTCGGCGATGCCGTCCTGGTCGGCGTCGCTGTGGTTGCTGGTGGTGATGGTCACGCCGACCGCGGCCCGCTTGCCGTCGCCGGCGTTGGGGAAATTCGGGTCGCCTTCACCGACGGCGCACACCTGGCCCTGCGGGTTCCCGTCGCGGTCGTAACACGGCGGGTCCGGGGGGATGAACCCGTACGCGAGCGAGTCGCCGGTCCAGGTGTCGTTGAGGGCGTTGTACGTGAGGTTGAGGTCGATGTCCTGGTTCTGCGGGCTGATGTCCATCCGGTCGTCCGCGACGTTCGCTCCACCGTCCTCGTCCTTGATCTGGATGCCGACGGGGAACGTGGTCTGGTCGCCGGAGAGGGTGACCTGCTGCGTGAAGACCCACGGGTTCGGGATGGTGCTGGCGTGGAAGGCGTCGTCGGAGACGATCCGGCCCGTCTGGAGCGCGTTGTCCCCGATCTTCACCTCCGGGTAGAACTCGCCTTCCTCGTCGATGCCGTCGTCCGGGACCTCGAAGCGCTCGAACCAGTCCAGGCTGACGGTGACAGTCATGGCCAGCGGCGGTGGGTCGGCGGCCGCGGCCGGCGCCGGTAGCCCGGGCATCAGCCACAGGCCGGGCAGGAGCAGGGCGGTCGCCGTGGCGACCGCGACCAGGCGCCGTCCGAGACAACGCCGGAGTGACGGCGGAGCGGCCGCTGGGGCGGCCAGGCTGGTGGAAGGTGGGGTGGAGGATGGTGGGGTGGAATTCGGCATTCTGCCTCCCGCATGCACACGAATCCCCTACTAGCGCGCCAACCAGGCGAGTGCGGAGCAAGGGATCATTCGCTGACGCATCGTGCCAGCAGGTGTGGCCGCCCGTCCGCATCCCGGACTCGGGTTCCGCCCGAAGGGACGAAGCCGAAACGTTTCCGACCCGGCGAAAGGCGCAGCCGGGGGTGAGCACGAAGGCTGGACCCTCCGGGAAGCGGCCACTGTAGAGGTCCCGTCGCCGGTCCGCCGCGATCCTCTGCCGTCACGGCCGCTGAGTCGCCGCGCGGACTGCACAGGGAAACGGGAGCGTGAAACGATCAGGGTGCGCGAGACTTCCCCGATGACCACGGACTCCTGCGTGCGCCAGGCCCGCGTCGCTGACGATCCCGCTCTGGCCCGACTACGCTGGGCTTTCAAGCAAGAGGACTACGAGGGAGATCTCCCCTCACCGGCTCGGTCCATGGACCAGGCCGAGGAGTGGATCCGGGAGCGGCTCGACGGCGGACGGTGGCTGGCCTGGGTCCTCGAAATCGAGGAAGAGATCTGCGGCCACGTCTTCCTCCACCTCGTCGAGCGAGTCCCGGAGCCTTACGAGGAGAACACCCCCGTCGGCTAAGTCACGAACTTCTATGTCGTCCCCTCCCAGCGCAACCGTGGGTTCGGGACCGCCCTGCTTGAGGCTCTGAAACTGCACGCCCGGAGCCTAGCGCTCTGACCGCATGGGTTCGCCGGGTCGGTCAGGCCGCAGCGGCCAGGGGGCGTCCGCCCCAGCGGATGCCTCTCTCGCTTCGGATGCGGGCGCGTTCCTTGCGTTCGGCGGCCAGGACGTCGCGGTGGCGGGCGTTGGCGTTGCGCCAGCGGAGGTAGGCGTGCAGGGCCCGGGTCTGCACGGTGTGGTTGGGGTGGTTCGAGTTGGCGATGGTGAACTGCCTCAGCGGTCCGAAGTGCGCCTCGATCGGATTCGCCCACGAGGCGTAGGTCGGGGTGAAGCACAGCTCGACCTTGTTCTTCCCGGCCCATCGGCGGATGTCGCTGCCCTTGTGAGCGGACAGCTTGTCCATGATCACGTAGATGGGTGCTCCGTCGGGCCGGGCGGCACGGATCGACTTCAGCGCGGTCAGCGTGTTCGCGGCGCCCTTCCTGCGGCGGTTGACACCCACAGGCGGTCGTCGCCGACCGAGTAGCAGCCGTGGAAGTACCGGACCCCGTGGGTGCGGTGGTAGGTGGCCGGCAGCCGGTCGGGGCGCCTCTGTCCGGCCCAGCCCGAGCCCGCGGTGGGCCGGATGCCGAGGGGGCCGAACTCGTCGAAGGCGAATACCCGGTCCGGGAACCGGTCCAGGACATCCTCGATCCGGTCCAGTTTCGCCTCGCGCTCTGGGTCGGGTGACTCCTTCCACGTCTTGGTGCGCTGGAAGGTGACGCCGCGGCGGGCGAGCAGGCCTGCGTAACGCCTCGCGGCCGATGCGGATGATCCGGCCGTGGACTTTGCGCAGGTAGGCGGCGAGTTTGCGCAGTGACCAGCGGGTGAAGGGCTGGCCGAGCTTGGCGGGGCGGGTGGTGGCCGTCTGGACGACGAAGTCCTCGTCGTCAGTGCTGAGCAGGCGGGGACGGCCTCCCGCCCACTGAGGGTCCAGGCAGGCCAGGCCGATCTCGTTGAACCGGTGGATCACATCCCGGACGGTGTCCTCGTCGGCCTGCACCAGCTGGGCGATCACCGGCACCCGGTTCCCGCTGGCCGAGGCCAGCAGCATCATCGCACGCCGGTAACGCACCGAACTGGTGCTGCCCCGGCGCACGATCTGCTGCAGCTTCTGTCCTTCCTGATCGGTCAGTCTGCGCACACGGACAGGCTCGGCCACCGCACCTCCAGCGATCGGATCGAACGTCACCCACATCCAACCGCCACGACCACCAACCCGGCGAACCTATGCGGTCAGAGCACTAGGGGCTCACCAGCCGGGCGGGCGCGGGTACGGCGGGGTCGGCGCCAGGGCCGGGGTGCCCGGTGGGGCCGGGGCGACCCGGCGCTCGCCCCGGACGGCCAGGACGACGAGGACGGTGGCCCCCGCGAGGACGTAGAACACCGAGGAGAGGACGCTGAGTTGCTGCGTCTCGTCCCCGCGGAAGAAGTTCTCGACGAGGCCGTACCGCACGCCCATGAGGAAGCCCATCAGTCCCCCGCCGCACAGGAACGCCCCGGTGACCAGGCCGAGGGGGCGGGAGTACGGAGGGCGGGCGAAGGCGCTGCCTGCAGCGGTCAGCGTCAGCAGGACGAGGACGGCGGCGAGCCAGCCGGGCGGGGGTGCCAGCATCGGTGCGAGGACGGAGCGGCCGCCGGTGAAACGGTCGACGGTGAACTCGGCGGGGAGTTCGAGGGCCCAGTAGATCTCCCAGGCCGTCTCGACGAGGCCGGCGATGAGCAGCAGGACGGCGGCGGTGACGGCGGGGCCTGTCCGGGGACGGGTCGGGACGGCCTCGTACGCGGCGTTGGCGGGGCGCCGGCCGACGGCGGCGACGACGAGCAGCGCTGCGGCGAGCGCGAGGTGGAAGAGCGTGGTGAGGAGCGCGTCGGAGCCGGCGGCCGTCGCCCACAGTCCGGGCAGCCGCAGGGCGAGGGTGAGGGCTCCCGTGGCGGCCAGGGCGGAGGCGGCGACCGGGGAGCGCAGGGCCGCGACGGCGGTGGCGATGTAGACGCCCGTCAGGATGAGGTCGAACCCCGAGGTGGCGGACCGGCCGCGCAGCGTGCGGTGGTCGCCGGCCCAGTACCAGGCGAGCTCGGCCGGCGAGCCGCCGAGGGCGGAGAGGTCCCGCAGGAGCCACCCGGCGGTGATGAGAGCCAGTGCGGCGGAGAGGGCGGCGCCCGTGAGACGTGCTGCGCGAGTCACTGTCACGACGCAGATACTCACGGTCGCGACGCAACGAAACAAGCGATTCCGCATATGCGGGCGGGCGGCCGGCCGGGGCGACATGGCGCGTCCCGGCCGGCCTACGGCACCCGCACGGCCGTACGCTGTCGAGCGTGCCGCGTTCGTATATCGGAGCGGGGTCGGCCAAGTTGCCTGCGCGTTAAAGAATTTGACGGCGGTTTGCACGCATATGGCGATCGGGCTATTCCGGCTCGTCCGGCCTGCCCTCGCCCGGCCTGCCCTCGTCCCGCTCGCCCTCGTCCTCCGTCGGCACCACGTGCTTCTCCTCCGCGAAGTGGCAGGCGGAGTCGTGCTTCGCCGGGGTGTCCGCCAGCCGGAACTCCGCCGGGACCGCCAGCAGCGGGACCTCCAGCCGACAGCGCTCCTGGGCCTTCCAGCAGCGCGTACGGAAGCGGCAGCCCGAGGGGATGTTGGCCGGGGAGGGCACGTCCCCGGCGAGGATGATGCGCTCACGGTGCTCCCGCGCGTCCGGGTCCGGTACGGGCACCGCGGAGAGCAGCGCCTGGGTGTACGGGTGCGTGGGGTGGTCGTAGATCTGCGCCTCCGTGCCGACCTCGACGATCCGGCCGAGGTACATGACGCCGACCCGGTCGGAGATGTGCCGGACGATCGACAGGTCGTGCGCGATGAAGACGTAGGAGAGGTTGAACTCGTCCTGCAGCTTCTCCAGGAGGTTCACCACCTGGGCCTGGACGGACACGTCGAGCGCCGAGACCGGCTCGTCAGCGACGATGATCTCCGGCTGGAGCGCGAGGCCGCGGGCGATGCCGATGCGCTGGCGCTGACCGCCGGAGAACTGGTGCGGATAGCGGTTGATGTACTCCGGGTTGAGCCCGACCACGTCCAGCAGGTCCTGGACCTTCCGGCGCCGGTCGCCCTTCGGGGCCACCTCGGGGTGGATCTCGTACGGCTCGCCGATGATGTCGCCGACCGTCATACGCGGGTTCAGCGAGGTGTACGGGTCCTGGAACACCATCTGGATGTTGCGCCGGACCGCGCGCAGGGCCTTCGGGGACAGCTGGGTGATGTCGTCGCCCTTGTAGCGGATCGACCCGGAGGTCGGGCGCTCCAGGTTGACCAGCATCTTGGCCACGGTCGACTTGCCGCAGCCGGACTCGCCGACGATGCCCAGGGTCTCCCCCGCCGCCAGGTCGAAGTCGACGCCGTCGACCGCCTTGACCGAGCCGACCTGCTTCTTGAAGAGGATGCCCCGGGTCAGCGGGTAGTGCTTGTACAGGTCCCGGACCTGGAGAATCGGCTCAGCCACGGATGGCCTCCTGCCAGAAGTGGCACGCGCTGCGGCGTTCCTCCGACACTTCGTACAACGGCGGCTCGTCGGTGCGGCAGACGTCCCGGGCCAGCGGGCAGCGCGGGTTGAAGGCGCATCCGGGCGGGATGGCCAGCAGGTTCGGGGGCAGGCCCCTGATCGCGTACAGCTCCTGGCCCTTCTGGTCCAGGCGCGGGATCGAGTCGAGCAGACCGCGGGTGTAGGGGTGCGCGGGTGCCTTGTAGATCTCGTGGACGGGGGCGGTCTCGACGATCCGGCCCGCGTACATCACGGCGATCTTGTCCGCGACGTCGGCGACGACGCCGAGGTCGTGGGTGATGAGGATGAGGCCCATGTTGAGCTCGCGCTGGAGCTCGGCGAGGAGGTCCATCACCTGGGCCTGGACGGTGACGTCGAGCGCGGTCGTCGGCTCGTCCGCGATGATCAGATCCGGTTCGAGGGAGAGCGCCATCGCGATCATGATGCGCTGCCGCATACCGCCGGAGAACTGGTGCGGGTACTGCCCCACTCGTTCCTTGGCGGCCGGGATACGGACCCGGTCCATGAGCTCGATCGCCTTGGCCCGGGAGTCCTTGCGGGACATCCCCTGGTGGACCTCGAACATCTCGCCGAGCTGGTCCCCGACGGTGATGACGGGGTTGAGGGAGGACAGCGCGTCCTGGAAGATCATCGCCATCTTCGCGCCCCGGACCTTGCGCCGGTCCTCCTCCTTGAGCTTCAGGAGGTCCTGACCCTGGAAGCGGATCTCGCCGCCGGTGATCTTCCCCGGTGGGATGTCGAGGATGCCCATCACGGCCTGTGCGGTGACGGACTTGCCGGAGCCGGACTCGCCGAGCACGGCCAGGGTCTCGCCCGCGTCGACCGAGTAGCTGACGCCGTTGACCGCCTTCGCCACCCCGTCCCGGGTGTGGAACTCCACGTGCAGATCGCTCACTTCGAGCAGCATGGGCGGCTACCTCAGCTTCGGGTCGAGGGCGTCGCGCACCGCGTCGCCGAGCATGATGAACGCGAGCACGGTGATGGCGAGCGCGCCCGCCGGCCAGAGCAGCATGTGCGGGGCGTTGCGGATGTACTGCGAGGCCGAGGAGATGTCGATGCCCCAGGAGACGGTCGGCGGCTTCAGCCCGACGCCCAGGTAGGACAGCGTCGCTTCGAGGGAGATGTACGTACCGAGGGCGATGGTCGCCACGACGATGACCGGCGCGACGGCGTTGGGCGTGATGTGGCGCAGCAGCATCCGGGAGTTGGAGGCGCCGAGCGCGCGGGCGGCCTGGACGTAGTCGTTCTGTTTGGCGGTGATGACCGCGCCGCGGGCGATGCGGGAGATCTGCGGCCAGCCGAGGAGCACCATGAATCCGATGACGGGCCAGATCGTGCTGCTGGTGACGACGGACAGCAGGACGAGTCCGCCGAGGACGACCGGGATGGCGAAGAAGACGTCGGTGATCCGGGAGAGGAAGGCGTCCGAGGCGCCGCCGAAGAAGCCGGCGATGCCACCGAGTACGGAGCCGAGGATCGCGACGCCGAGGGTGGCGAGGACGCCGACGCTCACGGAGGTCCGGGCGCCGTACACGGTACGGGTGTAGACGTCGCAGCCCTGGCCGTTGAAGCCGAAGGGGTGGCCGGGCTGGGAACCCTCCTGGGCCTTGGAGAGGTCGCACTGGAGGGGGTCTCCGCTGGCGATCAGGGAGGGCCAGATGGAGATGATCACCAGGAAGATGATGATCAGTCCCGAGATGATGAAGACGGGGTTGCGGCGCAGGTCGTGCCAGGCGTCGGACCACAGGGAGCGGGGCTTGCCCGCGGTGCCGGTGCCCAGGGGACCGCCGGGGGTCTTCTCCAAGGATTCGCCCTCTTCCATGGCGAGATCCGTGGCGCCACCCGCCCCCGTGTGGTCGATGGCGCGGCCGTCGTCGAACGGCTCAAGCGGCTCAGGCATAGCGGATCCTCGGGTCAAGGACGGCGTACAGGAGGTCGACGAGCAGGTTCGCCACCAGGAAGACCAGGACGAGGACGGTCACGAAGCCGACGACGGTCTGGGTGCTCTGGCGCACGATGCCCTGGTAGAGCTGGTAGCCGACGCCATGGATGTTGAAGATCCGCTCGGTGACGATGGCGCCGCCCATCAGCGCGCCGATGTCGGCGCCGATGAAGGTGACCACCGGGATGAGCGAGTTGCGCAGCAGATGGCGGCTGATGACCCGGCGGCGCGGCAGGCCCTTGGCGATGGCGGTGCGGACGTAGTCGGCGCGCTTGTTCTCGGCGATGGAGGTGCGGGTGAGCCGGGTGACGTAGGCGAGGGAGACGGAGGCGAGGACGAGACCGGGGACGATGAGCTCGTCGAAGGTGGCCTCGGGCGAGACGGCGGGCTTGATCCACCCCCACTTCACTCCGAGCAGCAGCTGGAGCAGCAGACCGGTGACGAAGGTCGGGACGGAGATGACCACCAGCGTGAGCAGCAGCACGCTGGTGTCGATGGGGCGGCCGCGGCGCAGGCCGGTCAGGACACCGAGGCTGATGCCGATGACGATCTCGAAGAGGATCGCGACGATGGTGAGCCGGATGGTGACCGGGAAGGCGCTCGCCATCAGCTCGGTGACCGGCTGGCCGTTGAAGGCCGTACCGAAGTCCCCGGTGAAGAGATTGCCCATGTAGATCAGGTATTGCTGCCAGACCGGCTTGTCGAGGCCGAACTCCTTCTCCAGCTGGGCGGCGGTCGCCGGGTCGCAGGCGCGGTCGCCGCAGAGGCCGGCGATGGGGTCGCCCATCACGTTGACCATGAGGAAGATCAGCAGGGTGGCGCCGATGAAGACCGGGATCATCTGCAGCAGACGCCGGATCACATAACGTCCCATGAGGGGCTCCGAGGGTGGAGGGAAGTCGTACGGCCCGGCACGCGGGGGGACGCGGGGCCGGGCCGTACGCCGACGAGCTGCGTCAGCCGACCTTGATCTGGTCGTAGACGGGGACGCTGAAGGGGTTCAGCGTCACGTTGGATACACGCTCGGAGTAGCCCGCGCTGCCGTTCTGGTACCAGAGCGGGATGGCCCCCATGTCGTCACGGAGGACTTCCTCCGCGCTCTGGAAGGTCTCGACGGCCTTGTTGATGTCGGACTCGGCGTTGGCCTGGTCGACGAGCTTGTCGAACTCCGGGTCGGTGTACTTGCCGTCGTTGGACGAGGCGTCGGTGTAGTACAGCGGCTGGAGGAAGTTCTGGATGAGCGGGTAGTCCATCTGCCAGCCGGCGCGGAACGGACCCTTCATCTTCTGCGTGCTGACCTGGCTGCGGAAGTCGGCGAAGGTGCCGATCGGATTGCCCACGCAGGCCCGGTTGTTGCCGAGGGCGTTGTTGATGGAGTTGCAGACGGCGTCCACCCACTCCTTGTGGGAGCCGGTGTCGGCGTTGTACGAGATCGTCATCGTGCCGCCGGGGATACCGCCGCCCTCGGCCACCAGCTTCTTCGCCTCTGCGGCGTTGTACTTGCAGAAGTCGCCGCAGATGTCCTTGTAGCCGCCTTCCTCGCCGAGGACCGGGGAGGTCCAGTCGATGGCGGGGGTCCGGGTCTTCTGGAAGATCGTGTCGGTGATCTGCTCGCGGTTGATCGCCATGGACAGGCCCTGACGGAGCTTCTCCTGGCCGGGCTTGTTCCACGCAGGGTCGTAGAACGGGAAGCCGAGGGTCTGGATGATGCCCGCCGGGACGTTGATGTACCGGTCGCCGAGGTCCGCCTCGACGTTCTTCAGCTGGGAGGCGGGGACGTCGTCGACGAGGTCGAGGTTTCCGGCCGTCAGGTCCGTGTAGGCGGTGTTGTTGTCGGTGTAGACCTTGAGGGTCACACCGCCGTTCTGCGCCTTGTCGGACCCGGGGTAGCCGTCCCAGCGCTTGAGCTCCATCTGTGAGCCCTTGGCGTACGAGTCGACGGTGTACGGGCCGTTGCCGACGGGCTTGGCCAGCCAGCCGGCGTGGTCGTCGAAGAAGGACTTGGGCAGCGGGGCGAAAGCCGCGTAGCCGAGGGTGTCCGGCCAGGTGGAGAACTTCTGGGTGAGCTTGACCGTGAAGGTCTTGTCGTCGACGACCTTGAGCCCGGACATGGTCTGGGCGGTGGGCTCGCCCTGCGCGGGATGGACCTGGTCGTAGCCCTCGATCTGGCCGAAGAAGGAGGCGTTCTTCTGGTTGTTCTTCAGACTGGCCCCGTAGTTCCAGGCGTCCACGAAGGAGGACGAGGTGACGGGCTCCCCGTTGGAGAAGGTCCATCCGTCCTTGAGGGTGATGGTGAAGTTGGTCGAGTCGGTCGTCTCGATGTTCTGGGCGAGCATGTTCTTGGCCTCGCCGGTCTTCGGGTCGTACTGCTTGAGCCCCCGGAAGATCATGGAAAGGACCTTGCCGCCCTGCACCTCGTTGGTGTTCGCGGGCTCGAGCGGGTTCTGTGGATCACCCCACGAGGAGCTCACGATCCCGTCGGCACCACCACCGCCGCCGTCGTCGCCGCCACCGCAGGCGGTCGCCACGAGGGCGACGGCGGCGGCCAATGCGGCCCACTTGGCGTGCGTGGCTCCGCGCATGAGGTGCCTCCTGAGTGTCCTAAGTCGCACTTAGGCCCCAATATCACCTCGAATCGCGCATCCCGCACGCCATCCACACCCGTTCAGGGCTGGACGGCTCCCACGGGTCATTCGAACGGCTTCCGCTCGGGCGACACGGCGGCGAACTCCTCGTCGGCGGCCGTGCCGGGTGTCGGTCAGCCGAGCAGGCGGCTGAAGGTGCGGGCGTCGACGAGGCCGTCGGCAGGCAGCCCCGCGCTGTTCTGGAAGGTGGTGACCGCCGCCTGTGTGCCGGGGCCGAACCCGCCGCCCACCGTGGTCGGAACCCCCCGGGCCGTCAGCAGGAGCCGGACCGCCTTGACGGCCTCGCCGCCGGCGCCACGCCGTACGGGCGCGACGAGTTGGTGCCAGGTCTGGTTGCCGGCGTGACCGTCGGGTGTCGCGGTCACGAGGGACTGGAAGTTCCGTACGGCATTCTCCGTCGCCGGCCCGAATGCGCCGTCGGGGGTGATCGTGGCGCCGCGCTCGACGAGCAGGTGCTGGAGCGCCCGTACCCGGGCACCGGAGTCGCCGTTGCGCAGCAGCGGCCACACCGGAGCCGTCGGGTCCCCACCGATGAGCGAGGCGACGTCCCGCCGCAGCCGCGGAAGCATCGCGTAGAGGCGGTCGCCGGGGCAGAGGGTGGCGTTGAAGTCCCGGTGGCCGTAGATCTGATAGGTCCGCAGCCCGTACTGGCGGCAGATGTGCGCGCACAGCTCGACCAGCGCCGCGTACTGCGGGCCACGCAGGTCCACGGAGGTGTAGGTGCCCTCGTTCTCGATGCCGATGGCGATCGTGTTCTGGCCCGTGCAGTGGGCCGCCTCGACCGTCCGGCTGCCGCCCCGCAGGGTGGCCAGACTGCTGTGGCGGCCCTCCATGACGTGGGCGCCGCGGCTGACGGTGAAGTGCTGGCCGGTGTCGTTCCAGTGCCGGTCGTCCATCGCCCAGTTCTGCATGGCGCGCGCGAGCTTGAACGCATGGGACAGGGAGTGGTCGGTCACGTTCGGCGTGGCCGTGTGGTGCACGATGATCTTCTGTGGCGGGGTGGGAAGGATCCTGCCAGGGCTGCTCGACGGGCGTGCGCCCCAGGCCGTGCAGTCCGCGATGGCGGGTCCGTCGGCGGCCCTGGCCCGTCCGGCCGCGCCCAGGGGGAGCGCGGTGGCCGCGCCGAGGGCGAGTGCGCCGGTGAGCAGGGAACGGCGACGGGGGGTCGATTCGGTGACCGGTGTCATGAAGCGTCAGTCCTCGATCGCTGTCGGTGGCTTCAGTGGGACGCCCTCGCAGGCCCGCGCGAGGATGTCCCTGTCGTTCACCATCTGCGCGTACGCCCTGCCCCTGCCGCCGTAGTACACGCCGTGGGAGGCCGGTCCAGCACCAGCCGTCACCCGCGGGACGGCGCCCCGGTGGGGGAACGCACGGGCGTACCGCGGCCCACGTCACGGCAAGAGCAGTCCCCCGGGCAGCGAAACGGCCGGTCCCCGGCGCCGTATGGCGCCGGGGACCGGCCGTGATGATCCGAGGATCGAGCGGGCGTCAGGCCGCGTGGATGACGTCCTTCTCCTCGGCGAAGTGGCACGCCGACTCGTGCGCGGCCGGGGTGTCCTGACCCTGGAACCGCTCGGGGATCGCCAGGAGCGGGACCTCCGTGGAGCACTTCTCCTCGGCCTTCCAGCACCGGGTGCGGAAGCGGCAGCCCGACGGCGGGTTGGCCGGCGAGGGGACGTCACCGGTGAGGATGATCCGCTCGCGGCCCTCGCGGGCCTCCGGGTCCGGAACCGGGACCGCCGACAGCAGCGCCTGGGTGTAGGGGTGCGTCGGGTGGTCGTAGATCTGCGTGTCCGTACCGATCTCGGCCATCTTGCCGAGGTACATCACGCCGACCCGGTCGGAGATGTGCCGGACGATCGACAGGTCGTGCGCGATGAAGACGTAGGAGAGGTTGAACTCGTCCTGCAGCTTCTCCATCAGGTTGATGACCTGCGCCTGGACTGAGACGTCCAGGGCCGAGACCGGCTCGTCGCAGATGATGATCTCCGGGTTGAGCGCGAGGCCGCGGGCGATGCCGATGCGCTGGCGCTGACCGCCGGAGAACTGGTGCGGGTAGCGGTTGATGTACTCGGGGTTCAGACCGACCACATCGAGGAGCTCCTGCACCTTGCGGCGCCGGTCGCCCTTCGGGGCCACCTCGGGGTGGATGTCGAAGGGCTCGCCGATGATGTCGCCGACCGTCATACGCGGGTTCAGCGAGGTGTACGGGTCCTGGAACACCATCTGGATGTTCCGGCGGACGGCCTTCAGCGCGCGGCCGGACAGCCGGGTGATGTCCTGGCCCTTGTAGAAGACCTCGCCCGCGGTGGCCCGCTCGAGGTTCATCAGCAGCTTGGCGACCGTGGACTTGCCACAGCCGGACTCGCCGACGATGCCGAGGGTCTCGCCCTGGTAGAGGTCGAAGGAGACCCCGTCCACGGCCTTGACCGCGCCGACCTGCTTCTTGAACAGGATGCCCTGGGTCAGCGGGAAGTGCTTGACCAGGTTGCGCACCTGCAGGATCGGCTCACCGCGCTCGACCGGAGCCTCGATGGCGGCTACGGCCTCCGCCTCGCTCGCGGCTTCGACCGTGTGCACGTCGGTGACGTTCGGAGTCGCGTCCGCGGCCTCACCGTTCTTGCTGAGCTCAGCCATGGATCGTCTCCTTCCAGAAGTGGCAGGCGCTGCCGCGGCCCGGCAGCTCCGTGCCGTCCTGCTCGGTGACCGGGGCGAGGGCCGGGATCTCCGTGCGGCAGATGTCGTCGGCCTTCGGGCAGCGCGGGTTGAAGGCGCAGCCGGCGGGCACGCGGAGCAGGTTGGGCGGCAGGCCCTTGATCGCGTACAGCTCCTGGCCCTTCTGGTCCAGGCGCGGGATCGAGTCGAGCAGACCCCGGGTGTACGGGTGGGCCGGGCGCTTGTAGAGCTCGTGCACGGGCGCGCACTCGACGATCCGGCCCGCGTACATGACCGCGATCTTGTCCGCGACGTCGGCGACGACGCCGAGGTCGTGGGTGATCAGGATCAGGCCCATGTTGTATTCCTGCTGGAGCTCCGCGAGGAGATCCATGACCTGGGCCTGGACGGTCACGTCGAGCGCCGTGGTGGGCTCGTCCGCGATGATCAGGTCAGGCTCCAGGGCGAGTGCCATGGCGATCATGATGCGCTGGCGCATACCGCCGGAGAACTGGTGGGGGTAGTCGTTGACCCGCGCCGCGGCGGCGGGGATCTTGACCTTGTCCATCAGCTCGATGGCCTTGGCCTTGGCCTCCTTCTTGGAGAGGCCGTGGTGCACCCGGAACATCTCGCCGAGCTGGTAGCCGACGGTGAGGACCGGGTTGAGGGACGACAGCGCGTCCTGGAAGATCATCGCGATCTTGCGGCCGCGGATCTTCCGGCGCTCCTCGTAGGACATCTTGAGCATGTCCTCGCCGCGGAAGAAGATCTCGCCCTGCGGGATCTTGCCGGGCGGCATGTCGAGGATGCCCATGATGGCCTGCGCGGTGACGGACTTGCCGGACCCGGACTCGCCGAGCACGGCCAGCGTCTCGCCGGCGTTCACGCTGTAGTTGACTCCGTTGACCGCCTTGGCCACACCGTCGCGGGTGTGGAACTCCACGTGCAGGTCACGGACTTCGAGCAGTGGACCGTTGTAGTCGTCGCCCCCGCGCGGGGCGGGGACGCTCGCGGTCTTGTCAATAAGGCTCACGATGTACGCCCTCCTCAGCGCAGCTTGGGGTCGAGGGCGTTGCGTACGGCTTCGCCGAGCATGATGAACGCCAGAACGGTGATGCTGAGCATGATCGACGGGTACAGCAGGATGTGCTGCGACGTACGGATCGCCTGCACACCCGCCGACACGTCGACACCCCACGAGACGGTCGGGGCGGCGAGGCCGAGACCGAGGTACGAGAGGGTCGCCTCGGCGGAGATGTAGCCACCGAGGGCGATGGTCGCGACCACGATCACCGGAGCCATGGCGTTCGGCAGGATGTGCCGGAACAGGATCCGGGTCGTGCCGGCGCCGAGGGCCTTCGCCGCGTGGACGTAGTCCGCCTGCTTGACGGTGATCACGGCACCGCGCATCACGCGGGTGATCTGGGTCCAGCCGAGGAACGCGAGGGCGAAGACGACGACCCACACGGTGCGCTCGGTGAAGGACTGCAGGACGACCATGGCGCCGAGCAGGAACGGGATGCCGAAGAAGATGTCGGTGATCCGGGAGAGGACCGCGTCGACGACGCCGCCGAAGTAACCCGCGATCATGCCCATGATGCCGCCGACGACGGTGACGATCAGGGTGACGCAGACGCCGACGATGATCGAGGCACGGGTGCCGTAGATCAGGCGGGCGTACACGGAGCGGCCCTGGATGTCGTAGCCGAGCCAGCCCGGGGAGCCGATGTTGCCCAGTTCGGGCTTGCCGACGTAGTGCTTGACGAGGTCACCGGCGGTCGGGGACGCGCTGGTGAACAGGCTCGGGAAGACGGAGATCAGCAGCAGGAAGAAGATCAGCACCGACGACACGAGGAAGTACGGGTTGCGGCGCAGGTCACGCCAGGCGTCGCCCCAGAGGCTGCGCGCCTTCTCCCGCTGCACCACCGGCGTCGGATCCGCCGCGGAGGGGGGTGCGACGGCATCCTCGACAGCGGTGGCTGCGGTCTTGGTCACGTCAGGCATAACGGATCCTCGGGTCCAGGACCGCGTACAGCAGGTCGATGAGCAGGCTGGTGACGAGGTAGACGATCACCAGGATGGTGACGAGGCCGACCAGGGTCGTGCCCTCGCGGCGGGTGATCGACTCGTAGATCAGGCCACCGACACCCTTGATGTTGAAGATGCCTTCGGTGACGACCGCGCCGCCCATCAGGGAGCCGATGTCGGTGCCGAGGAAGGTGACGACAGGGATCATCGAGTTGCGCATCAGATGGACGCCGATGACGCGGCGCTTCGGCAGACCCTTTGCGACCGCGGTGCGCATGTAGTCGGCGCGCAGGTTCTCCGCCATCGAGGTACGGGTGAGGCGAGCGACGTAGGCGAGGGAGAGACCGCCGAGGACGATGGCCGGGGCGATCATCTCGGAGAGCAGCTGGTCGTTGCTGACGTTCGGGGCGATCCAGTCGAGCTCGAAGGCGAACACCATCTTGATGATGAAGCCGAGCACGAAGACCGGGATCGAGATGATCAGCAGGGTGAAGATCAGGATCGCGTTGTCGGCCAGACGGCCGGCCTTGAGGCCGGCGATGATGCCGAGACCGATGCCGAACACCATCTCGAAGGCGAAGGCCAGGGCGGCCAGTTGCAGCGTGACGGGGAACGCGTCACCCAGCACCTCGGTGACCGGGCGACCGTTGCGGATCTGGTTGCCGAAGTCGAAGTGCAGGATGATGTTGGTCATGTAGTCCCAGTACTGCTTGAGCAGCGGCTGGTCGAGCCCGAGCTCGTGTCTGATCTTCGCGAGCGTCGCCGGGTCCGCGCCCTTGTCGCCGAACAGACCCGCGACGGGGTCGCCGGGCAGGCTGTAGACCATGAGGAAGATCAGCAGGGTTGTCCCGATGAAGACCGGGATCATCTGGAGCAGTCGTCGTGCGACATAGCGCCCCATCATGCCTCCGTTGAGATGTCACAGCGGCAGCCGGACGGGCCCTCCCTCGTCAGCCGCGCCCCGGTGGGTACGCGACTGTCATGGAAGGGCCCCCCGGCCACTGCGTAGGGTGCCGATGCGGGGCGACGGTCTGCCCCGCATCGGCGTGCGGACTACGCGGACGTGGTTACTTCGTAACCTCGATGCCGTGCAGGATCGGGTCGCCGGCCTGGTCGTACTTGACGCCCGAGACCTTCTCCGAGTAACCCGCGTTGACCTTGTAGTACCAGAGCGGGATCGACGGCATGTAGTTGACCAGGGACTTCTCGGCCTCCTGGAACAGCTTCACCGACTCGTCGAGCGTCGCGGCGCTCTCGGCGGCCGCGAGCTTCGCGTCCAGGTCCTTGTTGGAGAAGCCACCCTGGTTACCCGCGGCACCCGTGCGGAACAGGTCGCTCAGGAAGTTGCCGTTGATCGGGTAGTCCAGCGACCAGGCGGAGCGGTACATGGACTTGACCTGCTTGCCCTTGCGAGCAGCCAGGTCCGCCTGGAAGTCCGGCTTGCTGTCGCCGGTGCACTTGACGCCCGTGGACTGGGTGATGCTGTTGCAGACAGCGTCGACCCACTCCTTGTGACCACCGTCCGCGTTGAACTGGATGGTGATCGCGTTGTTCGGGACACCGCCGCCGGCCTTGATGAGCTCCTTGGCCTTGGCCGGGTCGAACTTGGTGACGTCGCCCGCCGCGTTCTCCTGGTAGCCCAGGACGCCCTTGGCGACCCAGCCGGTCGCCGGCTCACGCGTACCCTGCAGGACCGTCTTGGTGATGGTGGCACGGTCGATGGCCATCGACAGGCCCTGGATGACCTTGACGTCGACCGGCTTCGGCTTCGACCACTGGTCGGCGTAGAACGCGACCGCGATGGACTGGATGGCGGAGTGGTCCGCGTCCACGGCGCGCTCGCCAAGGTCCTGGTGGTACACCGGGAGGTCCTTCGGACCGATCTGGCGCAGGACGTCGAGGTTGCCGGACTTCAGGTCCTCGTACGCGGCCTCGAGGCCGGTGTAGTTCTTGAAGACCACACCGCCGTTCTTCGCCTTGTTCGGGCCCTTGTAGGCGTCGTAGCGGACGATCTTGATCTGCTTCTTGTGGTCCCAGGACTCGAACTTGTAGGGACCGTTGCCGACCGGCTTCTCACCGGCAGCCTTGGGGTTCTTGTAGAACGACTCCGGCAGCGGCGCGAAGGGGATGTACGCGAGCTTGTGACCGAAGGCCGGAACCGGGCTCTTCAGCTCGATGGTGAAGGTGTTGTCATCGACGATCTTCAGGCCGGTGAGCTTGTCGGCGGTGGGCTTGGCGCCCTCCTTCTCCGGCAGCAGAGCCTCGGAGCCCTTGATGTCGGAGAACCACGAGGCAAGGCCCATGGCGTTGTTGACGTTGGCGTTCCAGTTCCACGCGTCCACGAAGGACTTCGAGGTCACCGGGGTGCCGTCGTGGAACGTCCAGCCCGGCTTGAGCTTGACCGTCCACGTCTTCGAGTCGGTCGTGGTGAGCGACTCGGCGTTGATCATCTCCAGCGAGCCATCGGCCTTGTAGTCGACCAGGGTCGAGAACAGACCGGACATGACCAGGGAGCCGTTGGACTCCATCGTGTCACCGGTGTGCAGGAGCTTCTCCGGCTCACCGAGCTCGACCGAGAAGATCCCGTTCGGGTCCACGGCGCCCTTGGCGTCGCCGCCGTCGCTCTTACCCCCGCCACAGGCGGTCGCTGCCAGGGCGACGACGATCGCGCCCACTACCCACTTGGCGCTCTTGGCACCGCGCATGGGTTCCTCCTCATGAGTCCACTTGTCACTACAAGAGGGGGTACTTCGAGTCCGCCGACACCCCTGACGGCGATTCACTCACGTACCCCGAGTGTGCTCGTGAGTCGGCACTCCCCACAGTGCGTGACCCATTGACCCGAGCTCAATGGAGCCAACTATTAAGTACGTCAGGGCTGTAAACCACACTTAAGTGGTCTCGGTTTGACAACATCACCCCGGCCCTTGAGACCGAAATCCGGACAAAGCGATCACAGACAGACACACGCGAAACGGACCGTTAACACACGTTCCGGAGAGCGACGGTCGATATACGGACACCGGGGCCATGAAATGGATTTGACGAAAGGCCCGGACCCCCACAGTGTCTGCGGGGGTCCGGGCCCTTGTCCGATCTTGCGTCCGCACTACGTCAGTTCGACGCGGCGAAACTCACAGAGGTCAGCCGTTCTTGGCGCGCGAGGCCGAGCGACCGCGCTCCTTCTGGTCCAGGACGACCTTCCGGATGCGCACGGCCTCCGGGGTCACCTCGACGCACTCGTCGTCGCGGCAGAACTCCAGGGACTGCTCCAGGGACAGCTTGCGCGGCGGGACGATCGCCTCGAAGGAGTCGGCCGAGGAGGAGCGCATGTTGGTGAGCTTCTTCTCCTTGGTGATGTTCACGTCCATGTCGTCGGAGCGCGAGTTCTCGCCGACGATCATGCCCTCGTACACCTCGGTGCCGGGGTCGGTGAACAGGACACCGCGCTCCTGGAGGTTGGTCATCGCGAAGGCGGTGACCGCGCCCGCACGGTCGGCGACCAGCGAACCGTTGTTACGGGTCGTCAGGGTGCCGAACCACGGCTCGTGACCCTCGTGGATCGAGTGGGCGATACCCGTACCGCGGGTGTTGGTCAGGAACTCCGTACGGAAGCCGATCAGGCCACGGGACGGAACGACGAACTCCATGCGGACCCAGCCGGAGCCGTGGTTGGACATGTTGTCCATGCGGCCCTTGCGGACACCCATGAGCTGCGTGACCGCGCCCATGTGCTCCTCGGGCACGTCCACCGTCAGACGCTCGACGGGCTCGTGGATCTTGCCGTCGACCTCCTTGGTGACGACCTGCGGCTTGCCGATGGTCAGCTCGAAGCCCTCGCGGCGCATCTGCTCGACCAGGATGGCGAGCGCGAGCTCACCACGGCCCTGGACCTCCCAGGCGTCCGGGCGCTCGGTGTCGAGGACGCGGAGCGAGACGTTACCGATGAGCTCGCGGTCCAGGCGGTCCTTCACCTGGCGGGCGGTGACCTTGCGGTCCTTCACCGCGGACTTGGCGTCCGCGCCCTTGCCCGTGCCACCACGGCCGACGAGCGGCGAGGTGTTCGTACCGATCGTCATGGAGATGGCCGGCTGGTCGACCGTGATCAGCGGCAGCGCGATCGGGTTCTCCGGGTCGGCCAGGGTCTCGCCGATCATGATGTCGGGGATACCGGCGACGGCGCAGATGTCACCGGGGCCGGCGACCTCGGCCGGCTTGCGGGTGAGCGCCTCGGTCATCATCAGCTCGGTGATGCGGACGTTGGAGATCGTGCCGTCCCGCTTGATCCACGCGACCGTCTGGCCCTTGCGCAGCTCGCCCTGCTCGACACGGAGCAGCGCGATACGGCCGAGGAAGTTGTCGGCGTCGAGGTTGGTGACGTGGGCCTGGAGCGGCGCGTCCTCGTCGTACGACGGGGCCGGGACGTGCTCGAGGATGGTGGAGAAGAACGGCTCCAGGTTCTCGCTGTCGGCCGGGACGGTGCCGTCCTGCGGCTTGGTCAGCGAGGCGATGCCGTCACGGCCGCAGGCGTAGACGATCGGGAACTCGATCTGGTCCTCGTCCGCGTCCAGGTCGAGGAAGAGGTCGTAGGTCTCGTTGACGACCTCGTCGATCCGGGAGTCCGGGCGGTCCGTCTTGTTGATGCAGAGGATGACGGGCATCCGGGCCTGGAGGGCCTTGCGAAGCACGAAGCGCGTCTGCGGCAGCGGGCCCTCGGAGGCGTCGACGAGCAGGACGACCGCGTCGACCATCGACAGACCGCGCTCGACCTCGCCACCGAAGTCGGCGTGACCGGGGGTGTCGATGATGTTGATCGTGATCGGGGCCCCGCCGTCCTTGGGGTGATACTTCACCGCCGTGTTCTTGGCGAGGATCGTGATGCCCTTCTCACGCTCCAGGTCGTTCGAGTCCATCATGCGGTCGTCGAGCTGCTGGTGGGCGGCGAAGGCACCGGCCTGCTTGAGCATGGCGTCGACGATGGTCGTCTTGCCATGGTCGACGTGGGCGACGATGGCGACGTTACGGATGTCGTGGCGCGTGGGCATGGGTGCTTGCGCTTCTCTCGGATCGTGGGATGCGGCGTCAGTTCCTCTTACGCCCGCCGGGCGGACGCGCCACGGCTATGTCCTATGGTACGGGGCCGCCGCGCAAGGGGCTTCCCCGCCCGGATTCGAGAGGGTCTACTAGGAGGTTTGGGGGGCCTCGGTGGTGCGGTGCACTGGGGTGAGGAGGAGCACTGAGCGTGCGGAACCGGCCGGGTCAAGGGGCCGGACGTGATCCTGCCCGCCGGGATCACCGGCGGGCAAGGAACTTGAGCTGCATCTGAGGTTGTGACCTGCACTTTCAGCTATTTCTCGGTGTTGCGCTCCGCACCCTTGGCCGATTCGGGCTTCTTGAACCCGATGTCCTGGTAGCGCGGGGCCACGAAGCCCCAGGCACCCGCGTTCACCACCTCGGGCTTGGCCGCCACCAGCTGCGGGCGCTGATAGAGAGGAATCGATCCGGCAGCGGCCCAGATCCGGGCGTCGGCCTGGCGGACCAGATCGCGGGCCTCCTCCTCGTCGAGCGTGGCCACCGCCTGGTCGAAGAGCTGGTCGATGCGGTCGGTGCCGACCCGGGCGTAGTTCTGCTCGACCAGGAGGGAGCCGTCCGAGGCCGGCTCGGGCTTGGCGAAGATCGGCCGGGCGTCGGTCGCCGGGAAGGCGGACGCGGGCCAGGAGTAGAGGGCCAGGTCGTAGTTGCCGGAGGCGATGTGGTCCTTGAAGAAGCTGTCGTCGGTGACCTTGGTGACCTCGGTACGGATGCCGATGGCGTCCAGCATCTGCACGATCTTGTCGCCGACCGTACGGATCGACTCCGAGCCCGGACCCGAGGGCAGGACGAAGCGGAGGCTGAGCGGCTTGCCGTCCTTGCCCAGGGCCTGGTCGGCGGCAGCCGGCCCGGCGGGGGCGGCGGTGCCGCGCGGGGCGTAGGCACCCGCGGCGCCGCTGTCGGGCTTGGCCGGGTTCTGGGCCTTGGACTCGGTCGTGGTGCCGGCGTCGGTGTCCGCGGGGGCGCCGGCGGTGTCGAGCAGGGCGGCCTGGCGGAGCACCGCCATGCTCTGCAGGGCGGCGCCGGGGGCCGGGGCGAGGACATGGGTGCCGTTCTCGGGGCCGGCGGCGCCGATCACGGGCCCGCTCACCTCGCCGTCCTCGCGGGCGGCGATGCCGCCCGGCTTGTCGTCGCCGACGACGTAGAGGCCGTCGTCGGAGGCGACGTCGGCCTCGGGCTTCTTGCCGCCCGGCTTCTCGCTCTTCTTCTCCGCGGCATCCTTCTTCTCGGCGGTGTCCTTGTTCTCCGCCGTCGCCTTCTCGGCCTTCTCGGCCTTCCCGGCCTTCTCCGCCTCGCCGCCGGCCTTCGTCCCGCCCGGCTTCTTGGCCGCGCCGCCCGGCACCCAGCCCGCGTCCGCGAGCAGCGCCCGCGCCTCCTTGGTGTCCTGGCCGCCGAGCGCGTCGCTGCTGTCCGCGTACGCCGCCTGCCCGGCCAGGGCCAGGTGGCTGCCGGGCGGGTCGGCGGGCAGCCCCAGCGGCTTGAGTACGGATTCGGCCAGTTCCCGGCGGTCGAGCGCGCGGGCCACCGCCCGGCGCACCCGCTCGTCGGCGAGCGGACCGCTCTCGCCGTTCAGCGAGAGCTGTGTGTACGCGGGCTCGAGCGACTTGCGCACCACGAACTTCCCGAGCCCGTTCTGCTCCGCCGCGTACCGCTCGATGGCCTGCTGGTTATTCTTCCGGGCGGCCTGGACGGCCTCCGCCTTCTCCTCGCCGGAGCCGTACGCCGGCGCCCAGGACTTCAGGGCCGCCGCGGGGGTGACCGCGGCGGCGGGGCCGTGCGCGACCGGCTGACCGCCACCCTGGCCGGCCCGGGCGTCCCGTGCCGCGAGCGCGATACGGTCCGCCGCGGCCGGATCGATTTCGGCCAGATCGAGCTTGCCGGCGGCCAGCGCGGTGAGGCGGTCGGCGCGGGGCACGGCCTTCAGGACGAGCTGGTCGAGCTTGGCGCGCTGGCCCCACCAGCGGGGGTTGCGGACGAGCGTGACGGTGCCGGCCCCCCGGTCGGCCGTCTTGAGCTGGAACGGGCCCGCGGTCGACTTCAGCGTGGTGCGCGCGCCGTCGTTGAAGGCGGCCGGGGTCCCCATCACCTCTTTCGGGTAGAGAGGGGTGAAGAGGGACTTCCAGTCGGCGTAGGGCTTGCCGAAGGTGACCCGCACCTCCAGATCGTCCTTGCCGCGCTCGATCTTCTCGATCCGCTCGTAGCCGGAGTTGCGCGCGGTCCAGTACGCGCTGTCGCGGCCGCTCAGGGCCCGCCACTGGGCGACGAAGTCGGGGGCGCCGATCTCCCGGCCGTCGTTCCACACCGCCTGCTGGTTGAGCTTGTAGAGGACGACCTGCTTCGGCTCCGTCTCGACCACCTGCGCGGACTCCAGGTAGTCCGGGTTGCGCTGCGGCCGGCCGCGCTCGTCGAGGGTGTAGAGGGCCGGGAGCACGGCCCCGGCGATGCGCGAGGTGCTGCCGTCGGCGTCCGCCTGGAAGGTGTTGAGGGTGCTGGGCATCGCGTCCACGGCCCAGTTCAGGGTGCCTCCGTCGGCCACCCGGTCGCGTGCGGCGGGCGCGTGGTCGGGGGCGGCGGCCGGGGTCTCGCCGGCTCCGTCGTCGGAGCTGCAACCGGCCAGGACCGAGATCGCGAGCACCGCGCTGGTGACGGTGGCGACGGAGCGGAGCGTGCGGGAGCGGGGGCTCCTGGAGCATGTCCTCCCGCGAGGGGCGCCGACCTGGGACATGACTTGTACCCCTTCGTCCAGTTTTTATGGCATTTGGCGATGATCACACCTATTGCTCATACACTGAAAAGGAAGGAGCGGATCGGGCGTCGGCGACACGGCGGCAGGGCGGACAAACCCCACCCGTGCGGCCCAACCGCCGGGCGGCGCGGCTCTCCGGACGAGTGGAATCCCGTACACATGGCTTCACAAGCGGGATGTGACGCGCGACACTCACAGGCGCGTGTTCGCCACCCGCAATCGCGGAAGTGAGGGCAACCCATGTCCCTTCAGGACGATTTGGCGGCCGTCAAGCGCTGCCTCGAAGACCTGGTCCGGACGGTCGGACAGCTGGAACGCAGCATCGCGGCGGAGCGGGGCGGCCCCCCGCCACCGGTCCCGGGCCGACCCGAGAACCTCGTGACCATCCCCGACACCCCGTACGACAGCGGGCTGTGGACGGACTCGGACGACGAGGGCCTGGGAGCACGCGACCGGCACGCGCCCTAGGAGACCTTCTTGGCCACAGGAACCGAACCGCCCTCCACCGGAAGGGGAGTGCCCGCCACCACCGGGGTGCACTCCCCCTCCCGTGCGGCGATCGCCCCGCGCCATCTACGGACCGACCGCTGGTGGCTGGCGCCCGCCGCCACCGCGGCCGGGCTGCTCGCCTTCATCGCCTACTCCACCTGGCGGGCCTTCGCCAACAGCCACTACTACGCCGCCCCCTACGTCTCGCCGTTCTACTCGCCCTGTCTGGCGGAGAACTGCGTCCCGATGAAGGCCGGGCCCAACTGGGAGATCTTCGGCAGTTGGTGGGGCCTCTCCCCCGCCCTGCTGATCCTGGTCTTCCCGCTCGGCTTCCGGCTGACCTGCTACTACTACCGCAAGGCGTACTACCGCGGCTTCTGGGCCTCTCCGCCGGCCTGCGCGGTCGCCGAACCGCACGCCACGTACACCGGTGAGACCCGTTTCCCGCTGATCCTGCAGAACCTCCACCGGTACTTCTTCTACGCCGCGCTCCCGGTCGCCGCGATCCTCACGTACGACACCGTCCTGACCTTCCGGGACGCCTCGTACGCATGGGGCCACGCGGGCCTGGGAACCGTGATCTTCCTGGTCAACACCGTGCTGATCTGGGCGTACACCCTGTCCTGCCACTCCTGCCGGCACATCGTCGGCGGGCGGCTGCGGCACTTCTCCCGGCATCCGGTGCGCTACCGCATGTGGAGCCTGGCCGGGCGGCTGAACGCCCGTCACATGCTGCTCGCGTGGGCCTCGTTGGTCTCGGTCGCGCTCTGCGATCTGTATGTGTACCTGCTCGCGACCGGCACCTTCGACGACCCGAGGATCTTCTGACATGGCTCAAGTCGAACGGCAGCAGTGGGACGTGGTCGTGGTCGGCGCGGGCGGTGCCGGGCTGCGGGCCGCGATCGAGGCGCGTGAGCGGGGCGCCCGTACGGCAGTGATCTGCAAGTCGCTCTTCGGCAAGGCCCACACGGTGATGGCCGAGGGCGGCATCGCCGCGTCCATGGCCAACGTCAACGCCCACGACAACTGGCGGGTCCACTTCCGCGACACCATGCGCGGCGGGAAGTTCCTCAACCAGTGGCGGATGGCGGAGCTGCACGCGCGCGAGGCTCCGGAGCGGGTGTGGGAGCTGGAGGCCTGGGGCGCCCTCTTCGACCGGACGCCGGACGGCCGGATCTCCCAGCGCAACTTCGGCGGACACGAGTACCCGAGGCTCGCGCACGTCGGCGACCGGACGGGCCTGGAGCTGATCCGCACGCTCCAGCAGAAGACCGTCGCGCTCCAGCAGGAGGACTTCCGGCAGAGCGGGTCGTACGAGTCGCGGCTGAAGGTCTTCCAGGAGTGCACGGTCACCCGGATCCTCAAGGACGAGGCCGGGCGGGTCAGCGGGGTCTTCTGCTACGAGCGGGAGACCGGGCGCTTCTTCGTCATGGAGGCGCCGGCCGTGGTCCTGGCCACCGGCGGCATCGGCAAGTCCTTCAAGGTGACCTCCAACTCGTGGGAGTACACCGGCGACGGGCACGCGCTCGCGCTGCTCGCGGGCGCGCCGCTGGTGAACATGGAGTTCGTCCAGTTCCACCCCACCGGCATGGTCTGGCCCCCGTCCGTGAAGGGGATCCTGGTCACGGAGTCCGTGCGCGGGGACGGGGGTGTGCTGCGCAACTCCGACGGCAAGCGGTTCATGTTCGACTACGTCCCCGACGTCTTCAAGGAGAAGTACGCGCAGACGGAGGAGGAGGGCGACCGCTGGTACGAGGACCCTGACAACAACCGGCGCCCGCCCGAACTGCTGCCGCGCGACGAGGTGGCGCGGGCCATCAACGCCGAGGTGAAGGCGGGGCGGGGATCGCCCCACGGCGGGGTGTTCCTGGACGTGTCGACGCGGATGCCGGCCGAGGTGATCAGGCGGCGGCTTCCGTCGATGTACCACCAGTTCAAGGAGCTGGCGGACGTCGACATCACGGCGGAGGCGATGGAGGTCGGGCCGACCTGCCACTACGTGATGGGCGGCATCGCGGTCGACTCGGACTCGGCGGCGACGCTGGGGGTCCCGGGGCTCTTCGCCGCCGGTGAGGTCGCAGGCGGGATGCACGGCTCCAACCGTCTCGGCGGCAACTCGCTCTCCGACCTGCTCGTCTTCGGGCGGCGGGCGGGGTGGCACGCGGCGGAGTACGCGAGCGCCGCCGGCCGTCCGGTGGTGGCGGAGGCGGGGATCGAGGCCGCGGCCGCGGAGGCGCTGGCGCCGTTCGGTGCGGCGGAGGAGGCGTCCGCGGAGAATCCGTACACCCTCCACCAGGAGCTCCAGCAGACGATGAACGACCTCGTCGGCATCATCCGGCGCGAGGGTGAGATGGCCGAGGCCCTGGAGCGCATCGCCGAGCTGCGGGTCCGGGCGCGGCGGGCCGGGGTCGAGGGGCATCGGCAGTTCAATCCCGGCTGGCACCTCGCGCTCGACCTGCGGAACATGCTGCTCGTGAGCGAGTGCGTGGCCCGGGCGGCGCTGGAGCGGACCGAGAGCCGGGGCGGGCACACGCGGGAGGACTACCCGTCGATGGACCGGGCGTGGCGTCCGGTGAACCTGCTCTGCCACCCGGCGGAGGACGGCGGGATCGAGCTGGAGCGGACCCGCACGGAGGCGATCCGTTCGGACCTGCTCGCGCTGTTCGAGAAGGAGGAACTGGCCAAGTACCTCGCCGAGGAGGAGCTGTACCAGTGAGTACCTATGACGCGCGCTTCAGGGTGTGGCGGGGCGACACCGACGGCGGGGACCTGACGGACTTCACGGTCGAGGTGAACGACGGCGAGGTGGTCCTCGACATCATCCACCGGTTGCAGGCCACACAGGCTCCGGATCTCGCTGTGCGCTGGAACTGCAAGGCGGGCAAGTGCGGTTCGTGCTCGGCCGAGATCAACGGCCGGCCGCGACTGATGTGCATGACCCGGATGTCGACCTTCGAGCGGTCGGAGACCATCACGGTGACCCCGATGCGGGCGTTCCCGGTCGTACGCGACCTGGTGACGGACGTGTCGTTCAACTACGCCAAGGCGCGTGAGGTGCCGGCCTTCGTGCCCCCGGAGGGGCTCGCGCCGGGCGAGTACCGGATGCGGCAGATGGACGTGGAGCGCTCGCAGGAGTTCCGCAAGTGCATCGAGTGCTTCCTGTGCCAGGACACCTGCCATGCGGTGCGGGACCACGAGGAGAACAAGACGGCGTTCGCCGGTCCGCGCTTCCTGATGCGGGTGGCGGAGCTGGACATGCACCCGCTGGACGCCGCGGCGGAGACGGGCCTCGACCGGAAGCGGTCCGCCCAGGAGGACCACGGCCTCGGGTACTGCAACATCACGAAGTGCTGTACGGAGGTGTGCCCGGAGAACATCAAGATCACCGACAACGCGCTGATCCCGCTGAAGGAGCGGGCCGTGGACCGCAAGTACGACCCGCTGGTGTGGCTGGGGAACAAGATCCGCAGGCGCGGGGAGTAGGACCCGGCCACCGCAGGGGTCAGTGCCAGTCCTCGCGGTAGGACTTCCAGTCCTCCTCCTTCGCGGCGAAGTCGACGTAGAGCGCGACGCCGAACCGTTCGCGGTCGTGGTCCGTGCGCCCCAGGCCGAGCCGGGTGCCGCGGATCGCGGCCGCGACCGTCTCCGCCGAGTCGTGGTGACCGAGGTCGTCCTCGTGGAAGAACGGCAGACCCATGAGCAGGTCGGTGTCCTCGGGCGTGACCTCGAGGGCGAGGCTGGTCTGCTGGGCGACATAGCCGCCGTACAGGCTCTCCAGCGGCATCCAGGTGTCGTACGACATGACGGCGATCTGGTCGACGCGGCGGGCGACCTGTCCGAAGAACTCCTGCGACCACCACTTCTCGCTGCCGCTGACGGCGCCGTTCACCGAGTGCAGGGCGGGCAGCGGGTCGATCTGGTGGGCGGCGACGGAGAGCGGGGCCTTGCGCGCCCTGGTCAGCTCGCCCAGGTCGTCGAGCAGGGACAGGTAGTTCGCGTCGTCCGACAGCAGGGGCTCCAGGTCGAAGTGGACCCCGTCGAAACCGGCGTCGAGGATCTGCCGGGCCGATCCCACCACGGCCGCGCGGGAGGCCGCGTTCTCCAGGCGCAGTCCGTCGGGGCCCTCGGTGGCCAGAACGTCACCCAGCCAGGCGTGCACCCGTATGCCGGGCATCGTCCGGTGGACGCTCTCGATCATCCACTTCGCGCGGGGGTAGCGGGCCGCGGGCAGGGTGCCGTCGTGCTCCAGCGGGCCGGCGTGGACGTAGAGGTCGCGTATGCCCGTCCCCTTGATCCGCTCGGCGAACGCCGCGAGGTCGGCATCCTTCTTCCGTCCGTCCACCCAGGCGTGGCCGAGCCAGATGGCGTCCTTGCCGCGGGACTGCGTCCCTTCGCGGAGGTCGCCCGCGTAGTTGATCCGCAGGGCGAGCGCGCTGCCGGTCGTCGGCAGCACCAGGAGCAGGACGAGGCCGAGGACGACCCACCGCCCCCGCCGCCACCAGCCGCGTACGCGTCCGTTCACCTGAGCTCCCGAGATCGTCGACGTCGTGATCACCACCCTAGAGGTGGCTACCGACAGTGACGCTCGGGGCAGAGGAACGGTTTCCGACCCGTCGCAGATGTGGAGCCCGGTCTGGAGCCCGGTCGCGGGTGCCCAGATCGGGACATAACCTCCCCATGTGACGCGAATGGCCACCCGAATCCTCCTTGCGGTGCTGGTGGCGGCGTGGTGGCTGGTCGTGCCCGCCGTGCACGACGCCCGCGCCGAAGACCCCGTCGTCCTGGCCCGGGAGGGGCAGATCACCGACAACGTGGGGGCGCTCGGCGACCGTCGCAGCGCGGTCACCCAGGCCCTGGACCAGCTCTACGACGACCGGCGGATCCAGCTCTTCGTCGTCTACGTACGGGACTTCTCAGGGCGCTCGGGCCAGAGCTGGGCCGACGCGACGGCCTACCGCAACGGTCTCGGCATCAACGACGTCCTGCTCTCGGTTGCCACCCACGACCGGCAGTACGGCTACTCGGCGGACCCCGCCTCCCGCTTCACCCAGGCACAGCTCGACGACGTGGCGCAGACCGCGATCGAGCCCGCGCTGCGACAGAACGACTGGGCCGGAGCCGCGATCGGCGCGGCGAACGGCTTGGGCGCCCTGCTCGCCGGACAGCCCGTGCCCACGCCCACCCTCACACCGGGCGCCGTCGACCCCGGCGGCGCGGTGGACGAAGGCACCTCGGGGACGGACCTGGTTCTTCCGGTGGTCCTCATCGGCGGGGCGGGAGCCGTCGCCGCGTACGCCTGGAGCAAGCGCCGCCGGCCGACCGGGGCGGGCGCGGGGCCGGGCGCTGGGGCGGGCGCGGGGGCGGGGAGCGGCACGAAGCCGCAGGCCGGGCCGGGCTGGGGCGCGCCGAAGGAACCCGCGCAGCTCCCGCTGGACCAGTTGGACGGACAGGCCCGGCAGGCGCTGGTGGCCACCGACGACGCCGTCCGCACGAGCCAGGAGGAACTCGGATTCGCGAGCGCCCAGTTCGGCGACGAGGCGGTGAAGCCGTTCACCGAGGCGCTGGCCTTCGCGAAGCAGGAACTGACGGCCGCGTTCCGGCTGCGGCAGAAGCTCGACGACGCCTTTCCCGAGGACGACGCGACCCGGCGGTCGATGCTCGACGAGATCATCGGACGCTGCGACGAGGCGAACACCCGCCTCGACGCGGAGTCCGAGGACTTCGACCGGCTGCGGGCCCTGGAGCGCAACGCCCCCGAGGCGCTGGCCGGCGCGGAGGCCGCGTTCCACGAGCAGACCGGGCGGGTCGGTACGGCGGAGGCGGCGCTGACCGCGATGCGCGAGCGGTACGCCGAGTCGGCGGCCTCCCCCGTCGCGAGCGATGTCGAGCAGGCCAAGGACCGGCTGGTGTTCGCGACCACCAACCTGGACCAGGCCCGGCAGGCGGTCGACGCGGGTGACAACGGCGTCGCCGCCGTGCACATCCGGGCCGCCGAGGGAGCCCTCGACCAGGCGGCGCGGCTCAGCGAGGCCGTGGACCGGCGGGCACAGGAACTCGCGGAGGCCGTGGGCAGACTGCCGGTCGCCCTCGCCGAGACCGAGGCCGACCTCGCCGACGCCCATGGTCTGCTCGGGGGCACGGCCGAGGAGGTCTCGACCGCCGACCTCCAAGGGCGCATCGCACGGGCGGAGTCCGTCGTCGCCGATGTACGGCGGACGGTGGAGGCGGGCCGCTACGACCCGATCGACGTGCTGCGCCGCATCGAGCAGGCCGACACGGCGCTCGACGAGGCGCTGGAGGGCGCCCGGGAGCGCGAGTCCGGCACGCGGCGCGCCCGCGCGCTCCTCGATCAGACGATGCTGACCGCCCGTTCGGCGATCGGGGCGGCGGCCGACTACATCACGACGCATCGCGGGGCGGTCGGGGCCGAGGCCCGTACGCGACTGGCCGAGGCCGAGCGCCGGCTGGAGAAGGCCGGTGCGCTCACGGCCGCCGAGGATCCGCAGGCGGCCCTCGCCGAGGCCCAGCAGGCGGGTGCGCTCGCCCGGCGGGCGCAGGACCTCGCGGAGCAGGACGTCCGCACGTATGGGAACCCGAACGGCCTGGGCGGTGTATCAGAGCTAGGAGGTGGCGGCGGCGGGCTCGGCGGTGCGGTGCTCGGCGGCATCATTCTCGGCGGACTGTTCGGCGGAGGTTCCGGAAGGGGATCCGGAAGCGGCGGAGGGGGTTTCGGTGGTGGTTTCGGGGGCGGAGGTTTCGGCGGCGGGCCCGGCCGCTTCGGCGGCGGGGGGACCCGCGGCCGGCTGGGCGGCGGCGGCCGGTTCTGACCATGTCGACCATGGCTCGCTCATCGCGTTCAAGGAGACCAGGCATGACCAAGCAGACCGTCCTCGGCCGCGTCGCCCAACTGGCGAAAGCGAACATCAACGCCCTGCTGGACCAGGCCGAGGACCCGCAGAAGATGCTGGACCAGCTGATCCGCGACTACACCGGCAACATCGCGGAGGCGGAGGAGGCGGTGGCGGCGACGATCGGCAACCTGCGGTTGATGGAGCAGGACCACCAGGAGGACGTCGACGCGGCGAGGGAGTGGGGCGAGAAGGCCCTGGCCGCGAGCAGGAAGGCGGACGGGCTGCGGGCGGGCGGACAGACGGCGGAAGCGGACAGGTTCGACAACCTGGCGAAGGTGGCGCTGGGACGCCAGCTCCAGTCGGAGAAGGAGGCGAAGACGGTCGAGCCGACGATCGCCTCGCAGACCGAGGTGGTGGAGAAGCTCAAGAGCGGCCTGGACCGGATGAGGACCAAGCTGAACGAGCTGCGGGCGAAGCGGGACGAGCTGGTGGCGCGGGCCACGTCCGTGCAGGCGCAGAACCGGATGATGGACGCGGTGAAGAACATCGACGTCCTGGACCCGACGAGCGAGCTGAGCCGGTTCGAGGACAAGGTGCGGCGCGAGGAGGCGAAGGCGATGGGCAAGCAGGAGCTGGCCGCCTCCTCGCTGGACTCCCAGTTCGAGCAGCTGGACGCCCTCGGCGACACCGCGGAGATCGAGGCCCGGCTCGCGGCGCTCAAGGGCTAGGACCTGTTCCGCGGGCCCGTGCCCTGGCGCTGATCGCCCGGACCCGCGAGGTGCTGCGGCGCTGGTCAGAACATGCTCAGGAGCTGCTCCACGGTCGGCTCCGCGGCATCGTCGCCGTCCGGCAGGGGCAGTTCGAACCAGACGGTTTTGCCCCTAGGGGTGCGGCGCGAGCCCCAGGCGGCGCTGAGGAGTCCGACCAGCTGGAGTCCGCGCCCGCCCTCGTCGGTGTCCCGGGCCCGGCGACGCCTCGGCTGGACCAGGCCGGCGTCCCAGACCTCGCAGACCAGGGTGCGGTCGCGCAGCAGCCGCAGCCGGATCTCGCCCTCGCCGTAGCGCAGGGCGTTGGTGACCAGCTCGCTGACGAGCAGTTCGACGGTGTCCACCAGCGGTTCGAGCTCCCAGGCGGTGAGCTGGGCCCGGGCCAGTTCACGGGCCCGGCCGACCGAGCGGGGTTCTCGCGGCAGCCGCCAGTCCCCCACCGCGTCGCACGGCAGACCCTGGATACGGGCCATGAGGAGGGCGATGTCGTCCTCGCCGTGCCCGGTGTCGAGGGTGGTCAGGACGCCGTCGCAGACATCCTCGAGGGGGCGGGACGCGTCGGTGAGCGCGCTGCGGAAGGCGCTGAGACCCTCGTCGAGGGGATGGTCGCGGGACTCGACGAGTCCATCCGTGTAGAGGGCGAGGAGCGAACCCTCGGGAAGTTCGACCTCCACCTCCTCGAAGGGCTCGCCGCCGACGCCGAGCGGCATCCCCGGGGGCACGTCGAGCAGCAGGGCCTTCTCGCCGGGCTCGACGAGGACCGGCGGCAGATGGCCGGCATTGGCGAAGGTGCAGCGCCGGGTGACGGGGTCGTAGACGGCGTAGACGCAGGTGGCGAGGTAGACCTCGGAGAGTTCGGGTCCGCGGGCCTTGTGGGCGCGTGCGCTCTGCTGGGCTCCGGCGGGGGCGCCGAGGCCGCGGGCGATCTCGTCGAGATGGGAGAGGACCTCGGCGGGTTCGAGGTCGAGCTGGGCCAGCGTACGGACGGCGGTGCGCAGTTCGCCCATGGCGACGGCGGCGCGCAGGCCGCGGCCCATGACGTCCCCGATGACCAGCGCGGTGCGGTGGCCGGGGAGTTCGATCACGTCGAACCAGTCGCCGCCGACCTCGGTGGCCGTGGTGCCCGGGAGGTAGCGGCAGGCGATGTCCAGGCCGGCGGCCTCGGGGTCGCCGGGCGGGAGCAGGCTGCGCTGCAGGATCAGGGCCCGCTCGTGCTCGCGGCGGTAGAGGCGGGCGTTGTCGATGCAGACCGCCGCGCGGGCGGCCAGTTCGACGGCGAGCGCCCGGTCCCGCTCGCCGAAGGGCTCGCTGCCCTTGGCGCGGGAGAACTGCACGAGGCCCACGACGGTGTCGTGGGCGACCATCGGCACGACCAGGGTGGAGTGGACGAGGCTGCCGTCGCTGCCCGGCACCGTTCTCACCCGTCCGGTGCGCAGGGCTCCGGCGCAGGGCGAGTTGAAGGGGTAGCGGTGGACGGAGCCGACCTCGACGGGTCCGGTGCCGCAACAGTCGTCCGCCCCGCCGCCTTCGGTCGTACCGGGAGTCCTCAGCGGGGTGTCCGAGACGGCGCTGGCGAAGGCGACCCGGCGCAGTTCGGCGCTGCCCGCCCCATAGCCCACGTCGTGGGAGTTGCCCCACCGTCCGGGCGGGGCCTCGTCGCCGGTCAGCAGGCCCTGGTAGAGGTCGACGGAGGCGAGATCGCAGAAGCCGGGGACGGCGACGTCGAGCAGTTCGCGGGCGGTTGCCTCCAGGTCGAGGGAGTTGCCGATGCGGGCACCGGCCTCGTTGAGGAGGGCCAGGTTGCGCCGGGCGTTCGCCGCCTCGCGGGCGGCGTTGTGGCGGCGGGTCACGTCGATGCCGAGGCCGGCGACGCCGACGGGGCGTCCGGAGCCGCCGTGCACGCGGTAGAGGTTGATCGACCAGTGCCGCCGGTCGCTGGAACCCGGGGGCGCTCCGACGATCTGGAGTTCGGTGACGGACTCGCCGGTCTCCAGGACCCGCTGGAGCGCGGCGGTCATCCGCTCCGCCTCGGGTCGCGAGAGGTAGTCGTGGACGGTACGGCCCCGGTGGTCGTCGGCCGACCCGCCGAAGACGGCGGCGAAGCGCTGGTTGGCGCGCTTCACCGTGAGGTCGGTGTCGAAGAGGAGAAAACCGAAGGGCGATTGGCCGAAAATGGCCTGCGAGGCGGCGAGGTCGGTCTCGATGTGCCGCAGGGCCCGCACATCGACCACGATGCACAGCGCGGCCCGCTCCCCCGACGGCGTCTCGCTCGGCATGACGTACATCTCGGCGATTCCGTCGGGGCGGCTCTGCCCCGGTATACGGAAGGGGACGAGGCCCGTCCATTCCTTGCCGTCGAGGATCTCCGCGACGCGGCGCCGACCACGCTCTCGCAGGTCGGGCGGCATGAACGCCTCGACGGGGTCCTTGCCCATCGCCTCTTGGGCGGGCACGCCGAAGAGGTCGACGGCCCGGCGGCTCCACTGGTCGACGAGCCCGTCGGGCCCTATCGAGAAGGAGGCGACCCGGATGTAGTCATAGATCGAGCCGGGCGGGCTGCTCTGCCACACGACGCCGCTCGCCGTCTCAGGTATCTCGCTCACGCGACCGTCCCCTCCAGCTCACCGCACCGGACCGGCCATGCCCGCAGTATTCAGCACTACGGCCCCCGACGGCACGACGTTCACGATCACAGGCTGGTCTCGTTCATTTCCGGCCGAGCCCCCGTTGATCGTTGTCCCTCCCCGTCTTCTAACCCGGCAGGGCAAGCTCGAACCACACTGTCTTGCCCGTCCTGCCTTTGCGGGTCCCCCAGCGACGGGCAGAACAAGCCACGAGCTGCAGCCCGCGACCGCCCTCGTCATCGGGGCCGGCGGGGCGCTCGGTGGGCGGATCCGGAAGCGGATCGGAGACTTCCACGAGAAGGGCGGGGTGGTGGGCGGTGTCGCCCCCGTCCGGCTGGAGGTGGACGATCCGGACGCCGATCGGGCCGGAGGCGTAGCGCAGGGAATTGGTCACCAGCTCGCTCACCAGCAGGACGGTGACGTCACCCACCGCCGGGTCGATCCGCCAGGCTCGGAGTGTGTCGCGCACCGCGTGACGCGCGGTGCGCACGGCATTGGCCTCCGCCGGGAAGTTCCACTCGGCGCAGTCGCCTTCGGTGTCGATCACGCCTGATCACTTCCCCAGCCCATCACCAGAAGGAAGGCCCGCGTCCTATTTCGGGGGGTTAATCAGCACATACCCGATATTCAGGACGAGATATCGCGGGGAATGGACCAGTGGGCGCATGGTGGCACGAACGGCGTAGGGCCTCAGCCGTGCACTCCGTCCGCGGGGACGGCCGGCAGCCGCCGTCCGGCCTCGGCGACGGCGGGCCGGTCCTGGTCGAGCCAGTCGACGGAGTTCAGCTCGTGGCGGGCCAGCCAGCGCAGCTCGTCGTGATCCTCCAGCGGGCGCGGTTCGCCGGAGAGCAGCCGGACGGTCCACACCTGGAGGACATAACCGGGCTTCAGCGGCCACTCACCGGGGATGCGCTCCCCGGGCTCGGTCTCCACGCCGAGTTCCTCGCGCAACTCCCGGACCAGGGCTTCTTCGGGGCTCTCCCCCGGCTCCAGCTTGCCGCCGGGCAGCTCCCAACGGCCCGCGAGCTCGGCGGGGGCGCTGCGGCGCGCGGCCAGCAGACGCCCCCGGTCGTACACGGCTCCGGCGACCACGACCACGTGGTCGGCCACGTGGTCGGCACGGCGATCTGTCATGGTCCGGAGCTTAGGCGGTCGTGCCGCGGGGGTCAGACCGCGGGCTGGCCGATGCGTTCAACCCAGTAGAGCTGCTTGTGTCCACGATCGTCGAGGCTGTCGGCGACCTTCTGCGCCTCGTCCTGCGTTGCGTACCGCCCGACGCGATAGCGGTTGCCGTTGTCGTCCTGCCGTATGACCAGCCAGGACAGGACAGGGCCACTGTCGGTCATCGGGCTTCTCCCTCCGCCGGTCCGGTCGTCTCTAAGGATCTCCCTGAAATGGCAATCCGCATATGCCCGACCTTACGCCTGACCTTTACACAGCGGATACGGGTTTTCACAAAGAGGTACGGATCCGGCCGGGAACCGACGGAGGGCGGCCGAAGATCGGGCCCCGGGGGCCGCCTCGGGCGGCCCGCGATTGCCCCTCACCTACGGAATCTGATCTTCCGTCAACTTCCGATCACGGCCCACGGACGGACTGGGGCGCCCCTCCCCCCGGTCAACGCTCCCCCGGTCACCGCACCGGGAGGTGGTACGCGATCCGGTAGCGGTCGGCCGGGACGACGACGTCGGCCGTCTCCACCGCCCGCCCCGAGGCGTAGTAAGTCCGCTCGACCACCATCACGACATGGCCCGGCACACCGCCGAGCGCCAGGAGCTCCTCCGCAAGCCCCGGACGCGCGCCGACCTCCTCCACCACGTTGTCGACCACCACGTCGATCGCCGCCATCCGCTCGACGACCCCGCAACCGCCCAGCGGCCCCTCCTCGGGGAGCATCACGGGCGTCCGGCCGGTCACCGCGAGAGGCTCCCAGGAGGTGGAGAGCATCATCGGCTCACCGGCGTCCCGGTACACGTACCGGGTGCGCATCACCCGCTCCCCCGGCTCGATACCGAGTCGGGCGGCCACGACCGCGCTCGCCTGCTCCTGCTCGCTGCTGGATTCCCAGGTGCCCCGCGCACCCTCGGCCGCCTGCTCCTGCCGGAACGGGTTGGCTCCTGTCGGCGGCCGGTAACCGGAGCGGGCGATCCGGCGTGGCACCGGCCGCTCCCGTACATACGTCCCCGAGCCGGAGCGGCCCTCGACGAGCCCCTCGGCCATGAGCACCTTGCGGGCCTCCAGGGCCACGGTGTCCGAGACCCCGTACTCCTCGCGGATGCGCGCCTGCGAGGGGAGTCGGGTATGCGGCGGCAGCGAGCCGTTGGCGATCTTCTCCCGGAGATCGCTCGCCACACGCAGATAGGCGGGCTGCTCACCGAACGTCACTGGACACTCCCCTCAGGTTGACGGACAGCTACAGAGTGACAACCCTCGGTGTCCACCCGCAAGCATGGGCCAAGGTTTCACCCGAAGTGATGATTTGCCTTTACGCCTGCGTTTACCGCAGGTATAGGCGGCCGATTGAGGACGATGCCTTGACCTCAATGGTCCAGACCAATACTTTCCTGTGAGCACAGCTCCCTTCCGGCACCCGCACAGGAAACGAGCCTCATGCGTCCAAGAACCCTTTCCCGGCTGACGATCGCCGCCGTCTCCCTCGGCCTCATGGCCACCCTCGCGCCCTCCGCCGGCGCCCACCCCGGCCCCGCGAAGACCGAGTACAAGCGCGTCGGCTACTTCACCCAATGGGGCGTCTACGGACGGAACTTCCAGGTCAAGGACCTGGAGACCAGCGGCACCGCGGCCAAGCTCAGCCACATCAACTACGCCTTCGGCAACGTGAGTCCCGAGGGCAAGTGCTTCACCGGCAACATCCCCGGCGAGGCCGACGCCTGGGCCGACTACGTCCGCCCGATCGACGCGGCGGGCTCGGTGGACGGCGTCGCCGACACCGCCGACCAGCCGCTCGCCGGCAACTTCAACCAGCTGCGCGAGCTCAAGGCCAAGCATCCCGACCTCAAAGTCATGATTTCGCTGGGGGGTTGGAGCTGGTCCACCCACTTCTCCGACGCGGCCCGCACCCCCGCCTCGCGCAAGGCGTTCGTCTCCTCCTGCATCGACCTGTACATCAAGGGCAACCTGCCCACCGACGGCGCCCGTGGCGGCGCGGGAGCCGCCGCGGGTCTCTTCGACGGCATCGACCTCGACTGGGAGTGGCCCGCGTCGGCCGGCGACGTCGACACCGTCTTCCGCCCGGAGGACAAGCAGAACTTCACCGCGCTCGTAAGGGAGTTCCGCACCCAGCTCGACGCCTACGCGAAGTCCCGGCAGCGCAGCGGCGAGGGCCGGCCCAAGCACTACGAGCTGACCGCCTTCGTCCCCACCGCCCCCGCCAAGATCGACGCGGGCTTCGAGGTCCGAAAGATCATGCGCGACCTGGACTTCGTCAATCTCCAGGGGTACGACTTCCACGGCTCCTGGGAGTCGACCACCGCCCAGCAGTCCGCGCTCTTCGCGAAGAACGACTTCAGCGTCGACCAGACCGTGAACGACTGGCTGCGGCGGGGCGCGCCCGCCCGCAAGCTCGTGGTGGGGATGCCGTTCTACGGTCAGGGCTGGACGGGCGTCACGGGCGGGGGCAACGGCCTCGGCCGGCCGGCGACCGGCCCCGCCCCGGCGACCTGGGCGAACGGCTACGAGGACTACAAGGCGCTCAGGAAGCTCGCGGACTCGGGGGCGTACACGCTCCACCGCGACCGGAGGAACGGCCACGCCTGGCTGTTCGACGGGACGACCCTGTGGACGTACGACGACCCGCAGGTGCTGCGCACCAAGTCGGCGTACGTACGGGCCAGGGGGCTCGGCGGCGCGATGTTCTGGTCGCTGGACGGCGACACCGCCGACGGCGAGCTGATCACGGCTGTCGACGGCGTTCTCGGCCGCCGGTAGCCACGGCGGGGCCGGGACTCCCCCAAGGAGCCCCGGCCCCGCGGTCCGGAGGTCAGGCGGACTCGCTGTCCTCCGCGTCGCGGGCCAGCCCCAGGGCCGCCCGGGCGTCCGCGCCGAGGTCCGCGGGCAGGGCCTCGAAGGCCACGTCGTACATCTCCCAGTAGGCGTCCGCGTCCGCGGACCTGGCCAGCTTGTCCCACTGCTTCGCCGCCGCGTCGAGATCCTTGCCCAGCTCCGCGACCGGCTGCGCCGACGTACCGGACCAGTGGTGGCCCCTGAGCCCCTTGCCCGCCTCCACGATCGAGGTGTGGACCCGAGCGGCCCACGCCTTGTTGGCCGCGAAGTCCTCGTCCGCGTCCTCGTCCGGCTCCTCGAAGACGGCGTTCTCGACGCGGTTGAGGTTCTGCAGGTAGGTCAGCTGGTGGGGGTCCAGGGTGGACTCGTCGGCGCGCAGGGAGCCCTTGAGCGGCTCGCCGTCCTCGACGGCGAGCGTGCAGGTCACGGAGCGGTCGCCGGTGCGCCAGCTCTGCCGGCTCGGGATGTAGTAGTAGTCCCAGACGTGCTCGGGGATCGCCCAGCTGTCCATCGCGTACGCGCTGCTGATCTCGGCGCAGCGCTCCTCGGCGAGCTTGTCGATCGGGTCCTCGCCCGGCCACTTGTCGAAGCCGGTGACCTTGAAGCCGCCGACGACCTCGCCGTCGTGCGGCTTCGCGCAGTCGACGATCTCGACGTCCGTGGTGTACGCCTCCAGCTTGCCGTCGACCTCGAAGCACTCGCCCTTGCGCAGGGAGAACGCGGACTTGGACTTCGCCGCCTCGTCCATGCCCTCCTTGAAGCCCTTCCACATCTCGCCGAAGCCGCCGGTGACGAGCCCGAGCACCATCAGCAGGCAGCTGATCGAGGACAGGACGATGCCGGCGACGGCGAGTCCCTTGCCGGTCTGGTTCTTCTTCTTGATCTGCGGAAGGGCGATCAGTCCGAAGATCAGGCCGAGGGGCGGGAGACAGCAGACGATGCCGGAGACCAGGGAGGCGATGGCCATGCCGTTGGTGGTGGGCTGCGGGGCGGCGCCGTACGGGCCGGGGCCGAGGCCCGCGCCGGGGCCGTAGGGCGCGTACGGGCCGTAGGGGCCGGGGTTGTACGGCGATCCGGCCTGCGGCCCCATCGGGTTCGACGGTTCCGGGGCGGGCCACCCCTGCCGGGGCTGCTGAGGATCCTGGGGCGGCTGGGAGGGCTCCACGGGTACGGTGCTCCTGTTGGGGCGGGCGCTACGACGGCTGGTACGAACATGCGAACGGGCGCGCGCATCGTACGTGGTCCGGGGGCGGGGGCGGTATGCGGGCGACATCCACGGCGATCCGGGCGGAGACGGTACGAGCCGTCGACCGGCGCCTCGACCTCGGCTTCGACGGGGACGAGGCGTGAGCGCGGCTCTGGAGGGCCTCGCTCTCAACCCGGCCGCTCCCGTGGACATCCTCCTCCGGCTCCTCGACTCGGGCGACGGGCCGGTGCATTCGGCGCTGTGCGCGCAGCGGCGGGAGATCCCCGAGGAAGTGGTGGACGCGATCGTCGCGCACCCGCTGCCACGCGTGCGTGGCGGGCTCGCGCGGAACGCCCAGGTGTCCGGAGAGCTGCGAGGGCGCGTGGTCGACGACGAGGACTGGTTCGTACGGTTGGGGCTGGCGCGCGGTCCCCGGCGGGAGGCATGGCCCCGGCATCTGCCGGACGGGGTGATCGACCGGATGTACGCGACCTATGAGGCCGAGGCTCTCCAAGAGCTGTCCTTCTCCCGCCAGGTGCCGGGACGCTTGCTCCGCGCCTCCGCCGAGAGAGAGCCGGTGGAGGACGACGCGGAGGAGATGGAACGGCGCCTGCGGGCGCTGCCCGGGACTCGTTCACACGCGCACAGCCACATCCTCGTCAACTGCCGCCTCTCCCGGGCCGTCGTGGACGAACTGCTGCTCTCGCGCGAGGACGACGACCTCTGGTGCCTCGCGCACAACTACAGCACCCCGCCGGACGTCGTCGCGCACGTCGCGCGGGTCGGCGACCCCACGGCCCGCCTGGCGGTCGCCCGGCGCGCGGACCTCCCGCGCGACCTGGTGGAGCTGCTCGCGCGTGACCCGGATCCCGCCGTCCGTACCGCCGTCTCCGTACGCCCCGAGCTCACCGAGGACGAGCGCGCGGCCATCGACTACGTCGTCGAGCCGCTCGACCTCGTCGAGCTGGGCGAGGATCCGTACCGGGCACCGCTCTCCCACGCCCGGTCGGCGCATCCCCTCCTGCGCCGCCGCGTCGCGCACAACCCGGAGCTGCCCGACGAACTCGTCGCACTCCTCGCCGGCGACGACGATCTGGGGGTCCGGGTCCTCCTCGCGCAGTACCACCCGAAGGCGGCGCCTCAGCTGCTCCTCCGCTGCTATCTGGAGTACGAGGGGCGGAACCGCAATCGGCTGCTCGGTCTGCCCCAATTCCCGACCACCGGGCTCGGCGTCCGCTTCGGGTCAGCAGCGGACCCCGCCGTACGGCTGCTGGCCACGCACGATCCGGCGTTGGACCCCGCTGTCGCCGTCGCGCTCACGCGCGACGCGGATCCGCGCATCCGGGCGGCTGCCGCCCGGAATCCCACGTTGCCGCGGAGACGCCTTCATCAACTCCTTGAAGACGAGGAGTTGTCCAAGGCCGCGGCCGCCAACCCGGCCCTCCCTGTGGAGACGATGTACCGGCTCCTCGCCGAGGCATGACGAAGGGGCGGTCGCCCGTCGGCGACCGCCCCTCACTCACGCGTCACTCACTCGGAACCGCAGGGACTCCGTACCTCAGAACTGGAGCGCCCAGGAGTCGATCTTCCCGGTGTCGATGCTCGCGTTGTCGCTGACCCGCAGCTTCCACGTGCCGTTCGCGACCTCGGAGGAGGCGTTGACCGTGTACGTGGTGTTGATGTTGTCGGCGCTGCCGCCGGTGCCGTAGCCCTTCAGCGTGTACGCCGTGCCGTCGGGGGCGATCAGCTGGACCTGAAGGTCACCGATGTACGTGTGAACGATGTTCACGGGCACCTGCAGCGCGGAGGGCGCGTTGCCCGAGACGCCGCTGACGGTGACCGGGGACTCGACCGTGGAGTGGTCGGCGATGGCGTAGTCCGCGGTGTTCTCGAACTTCGGGCCGGGCGGCGGGGTGGTGCCGCCGCCACCGACGAACAGCAGCTTGTTCGGCGAGCCGGTGCCGGGGCTGGTCACGACGCCCGTCGTGGCGGCGTTGGTCAGCGCCGTCGACACCTGCGCCGGGGTGGACGTCGGGTTGTCGGCGAGGTAGACCGCGGCCGCGCCCGCGACGTGCGGGGTCGCCATCGACGTACCGGAGATCGTGTTGGTGGCGCTGTCGCTGCTGTTCCAGGCCGAGGTGATGGAGGAGCCCGGGGCGAAGATGTCCAGCACGCTGCCGTAGTTGGAGAAGCTGGAGCGGGCGTCGCTGCTGGTCGTGGAGCCGACCGTGATGGCCTCGGAGACCCGCGCGGGCGAGTAGTTGGAGGCGTTGGAGTTGTCGTTGCCCGCGGCGACCGCGTAGGTCACGCCCGAGGCGATCGAGTTACGCACCGCCGTGTCGAGGGCCGAGTCGATGCCACCGCCGAGGCTCATGTTGGCGACGGCCGGCTTCACGGCGTTCCGCGTGACCCAGTCGATGCCGGCGACGACCTGCGCGGTCGTTCCGGAGCCCTGGTTGTTGAGCACGCGGACACCGACGATCTTGGCCTTCTTGGCCACACCGTACGAGGAGCCGGCGACGGTGCCCGCGACATGCGTGCCGTGGCCGTGGCCGTCCTGGGCGACGTTGTCGTTGTCGATGGCGTCGTAGCCGTTGAACGCGCGGCCGCCGAAGTCGCTGTGGCTGATGCGGACACCCGTGTCGATGATGTACGCCGTCACGCCCTGGCCCGCGCTGTCCGGGTAGCTGTAGCTCTGGTTCAGCGGGAGGGCCTTCTGGTCGATCCGGTCCAGGCCCCAGGACGGCGGGGAGGGCTGCGTGCCGCTGACCGTGAAGACGCGGTTCTGCACGACGGACGCGACCGCGGGGTCGGCCGCGAGCTTCTTCGCCTGCGCCTCCGAGAGCTCGACGTTGTAGCCGTTGAGCGCGGAGGTGTACGTCTTCTTGATCGTCGCGCCGTGCTTGGCCGCGACCGCCCGGCCCTTGGAGGTCTCCGCGGGCGCGGACTCCTTCAGGGTGACGATGTAGCTGCCCGCGATCGTCCCGGGGGCTCCGGCGTTCTGGATGACACCCTCCGGGGCGGCCTCGGCCGCGGTGGCCGGGAGGGCGGAGACGGTGCCGAGAGCGAGGGCCGCGACGGCCATGGCGCTGGCGGCGACGAGTCTGCGCCGCGAGTCACGCATCACTGACATGTGAGGGATCCTCCTCATTGGTGGTGCGTTGCTGTGGGGGAACGGCAGGGACATGTCAAAACGACGTGAAGTGTCCACGCCGTTTCGAATGTCCGGCTGCCGAGCGAAAGATTGACGGATCCATAGGAATCACACAAGGCCTCCGAGCGCCCCGTAACACGTGCGCCACACCGCTGCCATGCTGACGACCATGACCGCCTACGTCTGCCCCCGATGCCGGGTCCACGCCCCCGCCGACGCGCTCACCTGGTGTTGTCCGCAGTGCCGAGGTCCGTGGGATCTGGAATTCACCAGCGCACCCGTGTCACTCAAGTCCCTTGCGTCACGTGTGAATTCATTGTGGCGTTACGAGGAGGCGCTGCCGCTGGCCACCGAGATCCCGCATGTGACCCTCGGCGAGGGCCGCACGCCCCTGGTCCCGCTCACCCACACGGTTTCGGCCAAACTCGACTTCCTCATGCCGACGTTGTCCTTCAAGGACCGGGGCGCGGTCATGCTCGCCGAGCTCGCCCGCAGGCTCGCGCAGGGCGGCGGCCTGCGCCGCGTCCTCGCCGACAGCAGCGGCAACGCGGGTACGGCGATCGCCGCGTACTGCGCGCGCGCCGGCCTCGACTGCGTGGTCTACGTACCGGACGGCACCTCCCCCAAGAAGCTGGAACAGATCCGTGCGCACGGCGCACGGCTGACCGTCGTCCCCGGCGACCGCGAGGCCACGGCGCGGGCGGCGCGCGAGGCCGCCGACGAGCCCGGCACGTTCTACGCCTCGCACGTGCACAACCCGCACTTCCTGCACGGCACCAAGACGTACGTGTACGAGCTCTGGGAGGACCTCGGCGGCCGGCTCCCGGACACGCTCGTGGTCCCGGTCGGCAACGGCACCCTCCTCCTGGGCACCGCGCTGGCCGTCGAGGAGCTGTACGGCCACGGGCTCGTCGACACGCGCCCCGCCCTGGTCGCCGTACAGGCCGAGGCGGTGTCCCCGCTGGCCGCGGCGTTCCACGCCGGCGCGGAAGAGCTGACGGAACCGGCGCCCGTACGCCCGACCCTCGCGGAGGGCATCGCGATCCCGAACCCGCCACGCGCCCGCCAGATCCTGCGCGCGGTCCGCGGGACGGGCGGGACGTTCCTCACGGTGACGGAGGATCAGATCCACGCGGCCCAGGTGGATCTGGCGCGCCGGGGACTCTTCGTCGAGTCGACGGGGGTGGCCTGCTGGGCCGCCGTACGCGCGACGGCCCCGCGCCCGGGGCTGACAGTCGTACCGCTGTGCGGGGCGGGCGCGAAGAGGGGCCTCGGCGAACGTCGAGGATGAGGAGGGTCTCCGATCTCTCGCTCATGGCCCCTCGGTGAGAAAATGAGGCGAACCGGACAGGAGAAATTGATCCCGGACCACGGAGGTGGATCATGGGAGAGGCACGCACGGTCATGGACCGTCTCACCGAGGCGCTGACCACGAATCCGGACCTCAGTGTCGCAGCGGACCTGTACGCGGAGGACGCGGTGGCGTACTTCCCGGACGTGGGCGAGGTACGGGGACGCGAGGCCATCATCGAGCAGTGGCGCGCGATGACCGAGTCCATCCCGGAGGCCACGTACACCCCCCTGAACAGGTACGAGATCGGCGACACGGCCATCGACGAGGGCTCCTTCAGCGGCAAGAACACGGGCCCGATCCTGCTCCCCACCGGGGAGACGCTGCCGCCGACGGGCAAGGAGGTCAGCATCCAGGGGATCGACCTCGCGACCGTCAAGGACGGCCGGATCGTGAGCTACCGGCTGTACTTCGACCAGATGCAGTTCCTGGACCAGCTCGGCCTGCTGCCGGAGGCCTGAAGGAACCGTCTGCGGACCCGCCGGCGTGCCGATGACGTGGTGATGTGGAGATACCCCGATCCCGCCCTCACCGTCACGGATCTGCACACGGTGGTGAACTGTGCGCTGTGCACCATCACCTGTGCGCCGTGCTGAGCTGCGGTGTGATTCGGGGAATCGAACCCCTGCGCTGCTCTCCACGCACCAGGAGGGACCGGATGAACCGCCGGCCCGCGGCTTGTGCACGCCTCCGTGACGACTACCTGCTCCACATCGAGCCCCGTTTCAGTCCAGCAGATCGACCTCCCAGTTCGACCGCTGGATCAGTACGTCGATCTCACGGATCTCCCGGGCGAGGACATCCGCCCGGGCACGCAGCTCCGCGACCGGCAGCGCCGAGAGCATCTTGAGCTCGGACCGCAGTTGCCGGACCCTGCCCTGCTGATCACGACCGGCAGCGGCGTCGGCCGCCGAGGTGATCACGGCATGCCGCAACCGCAGCACGTCCCTCCGCGCGAGCGCGTCCGTGAGGGTCCCGCCCCCGTCGACGACCGCCTGAGCGTTGGTCCGATTGATCCGCCGGATCAGCGACTCGAGCTCATCGAGCACCTCCCCCGCCTCCCCCAGCAGGGCCGCCGCGTCCTCCGCCGGCGCTTCACCCTCCTGATACCGGGCGTTCCCGACCACTCGCGTGCGCAACTGTTCCACCCTGCGCACCGCGTCCGCCCGCAGCGCCAGCCCCTCGGCAAGCTTCAAGGCTCCGCACCTCCCTCACGATCAGTGGGTGAAGTATGCCTGTGCCCCTCTCGTCGCTCGCCGATGGGGCGCTCATCGGGCACGTTGATGGCCGCGACGTACGCCGTGCGAGTCCATTCAGCCCTTGCGACCACGCGCCGCACTCTCGACCGTTCACCTTGTGTACACATGCGACACTCGGTACGCTTGGGCGCATGAGTCAGATGCCCATAGAGTCCATCCGCGATGTACGTGCCCACCTGGCCGAGGTCGTCGAGCGGGCCGACCGGGACGACGTGCCCACCGTCATCACGCGGCGCGGCAAGCAAGTGGCCGCCGTGGTGTCGATCGAGGTGCTGCGCAAGTACCAGGAGTGGGAGGAGCGCGAGATCAACCGGATCATCGACGAGCGCATGGCGAACCGCTCGGCCGGCGTCCCGATCGAGGACGTCATGAAGGAAACGCTGGCGCGCGGTGAGTGAGTACCGCACCGTCTTCCGACCCGAGGCTCAAGCGGAGCTACGCAAGATCCCCCGCGACATGGCGCTCCGCATCCTCGCCAAACTGACCGAGCTGGAGAGCGACCCCTTCGGCTTCAGCACCACGGCTCTCGTGTCCCAGCCCGATCGTCGCCGCCTCCGGGTGGGCGATTACCGCGTCATCTACACGATCGACAACGGGGAACTGGTGGTATGGGTCGTCCACGTCGGACACCGATCCACCGTCTACGGGACGTGACCTGCTCGGTGCCGGGCCGCGGATCGGGCACTCCGCGCCGCGGCGGCGGGGAAGCGAGGCCCGAGTTCTGCGGACTGCTGCGGACAGCAAGGCGCCCTGGCCCGCATTCTCGCAGGTCAGGGCGCCTCTGGGTGTCGATCAGACGTTGAAGCGGAACTCCACCACGTCGCCGTCCTGCATCACGTACTCCTTGCCCTCCATGCGGGCCTTGCCCGCCGCGCGGGCGTCGGCGACCGAGCCCGTTTCCACGAGGTCGGCGAAGGAGATGACCTCGGCCTTGATGAAGCCCTTCTGGAAGTCGGTGTGGATCACACCGGCCGCCTCTGGGGCCGTCGCGCCCTTCTTGATCGTCCAGGCGCGGGATTCCTTCGGGCCGGCCGTCAGGTACGTCTGGAGGCCCAGGGTGTCGAAGCCGACGCGGGCCAGGGTCGCGAGGCCCGGCTCCTCCGCGCCGACGGACTGGAGGAGCTCCATGGCGTCCTCCTCGTCCAGCTCGGCGAGGTCCTGCTCCAGCTTGGCGTTGAGGAAGATCGCCTCCGCCGGGGCGACCAGCGCGCGCTGCTCGTCCTTGAAGGAGTCGTCGGTCAGCTCGTCCTCGTCGACGTTGAAGACGTAGAGGAACGGCTTCGTGGTCAGCAGGTGCAGGTCGTGCAGGAGCTCGGCCTTGTCCGAGCCCTGGAGGATGCCCTGGGAGAAGAGCGTGTCGCCCCGCTCCAGGATCTCCTTGGCCGCCTCGACCGCCGCGACCTTGGGGGCCACGTCCTTCTTGATGCGGGCTTCCTTCGCCAGCCGCGGCAGGACCTTCTCGATCGTCTGCAGGTCGGCGAGGATCAGCTCGGTGTTGATCGTCTCGATGTCGTCCTTCGGCGAGACCTTGCCGTCGACGTGCACGACGTTCTCGTCCTTGAAGGCGCGGATGACCTGGCAGATCGCGTCCGACTCACGGATGTTCGCCAGGAACTTGTTGCCCAGGCCCTCGCCCTCGCTCGCGCCGCGGACGATACCCGCGATGTCCACGAAGTCGACCGTCGCCGGCAGGATCCGCTGCGAGGCGAAGATCTCCGCCAGCTTCGTCAGACGGGCGTCGGGGACACCGACGACGCCGACGTTCGGCTCGATCGTGGCGAACGGGTAGTTGGCCGCCAGGACGTCGTTCTTGGTCAGGGCGTTGAACAGGGTCGACTTGCCGACATTCGGCAGACCGACGATTCCGATCGTGAGCGACACGGTGGCGACTTCCTGGAGTACGGATGGGGGGTGCGGTGGGTGGGCCGATCCACCAGTTTACGGGGGGTCCGAACCGGCCTGCGACGCCGACCTTCGGCCGTTCTCGACGGCAACGTCACCCAAAGGGCGTGTCCTGGGCCGCTCCCCCGGGCCTTCCCGACCTACGTTGGTGTAGTGGAGCAGCAAAGGACAAGTCAGCCTCAAGGCCGCCGACGGCCGCAAACGCCCCTCACGCCGCCCGGAGCGCTCGTGGAGGGCGCCGCCGTCTACCGGGTCGCCGCCCGTCCGGGTCGCCCCGGCAGCGGCCGGGTCGAGCGGGCCGTACCCGTACAACGGCCCGTGCCGCCCGTCGTCCTCGCACTGCGGCGGCTGCCCAACCCGAGGCTGACCGGTCTCGGCGCCGGGCTCTTCGCCTCCGCCGTGATGCTGGTGCTCGGCTTCCTCGACCAGCTGATCCTCGACGGCTCGCCGATCGCCTTCGGTCTGCTGTTCCTGCCGGTCAGCGCGCTGACCGCGCTCTGGGTGCGCACCGCCGACCTCGTCACCGCCCCGATCAGCGTGCCGATCGCCTTCGCGGTCGGAGTGGTGCCGATCTCGGGCGGCACCGGGGGCTTCGGCGGGCAGGCGATGGCCGTCGTCACCGCCCTCGCCGTGCACGCCGGGTGGCTCTACGGCGGCACTCTCGTCGCCGGTCTGATCACCAGCGTCCGGAAGGTACGGGACATGGGGCGCCGCCAGCGCGCCATCGCCACCGCCCCGGCCAGGGCCCCGCGCGCCCCGCAGGGAGCCCGGCGCCCCGCCCCGTAACTCCCGGCCGCCCTGTCTCGTAACCCCCGAGCTCCTCGCCCCGTAACCCAGGCACCCGCCCGAAGCCCCGCGGAACCCGCCCCGAAGCCCCGGCCGCCCGCCCCGTAGCGCCGACCGCCAGCCCCCGTAACCCCGCGGCCCCCGTGCCCCCTGCGGCCCCGTGCCCCCCGCAGCCCCCGCAGCCCCCGCAGCCCCCCGGCTCAGCGTGCCCGTGCCGCCATCGCCGCGCCCACGATCCCCGCGTTGTTCTGCAGCTCCGCCGGGACGATCTCCGCCCTGATGCCCTCGATCAACGGCAGGAACTTGTCGGCCTTCCGGCTCACTCCCCCGCCGATGATGAACAGCTCCGGCGAGAAGAGCATCTCCACATGGGCCAGGTACTTCTGCAGGCGCCGCGTCGCCCAGTGCTCCCAGCTGAGGCCCTCGTCCTCCTTGGCCTTCGTCGAGGCCCGCTTCTCCGCGTCGTGGCCCTTCAGCTCCAGGTGGCCCAGCTCCGTGTTCGGCACGAGCCGGCCGTCCAGGAAGAGCGCCGAGCCGATGCCCGTACCGAGCGTCAGCAGGATCACCGTGCCCTTGCGGCCCCGGCCCGCGCCGAAGGTCATCTCGGCGACGCCGGCCGCGTCCGCGTCGTTCAGGATCGTCACCTGGCGCCCGCCCAGGCGTTCGCCCAGCAGTCTGCCGGCGTCGACGTCGATCCAGGCCTTGTCGACGTTCGCGGCCGTACGGATCGTGGAGCCGGTGACGACACCGGGGAAGGTCACGCCGATCGGGCCCGACCAGCCGAAGTTCTCCACGACCTCCGCGACGCAGCCCGCCACACCGTCGGGTGTGGCGGGCTGCGGGGTCAGTACCTTGTGGCGGGGCTCGGCCAGCTCTCCGCGCTCCAGGTCGACGGGAGCGCCCTTGATGCCCGAGCCGCCGATGTCCACTCCGAAGACGTTCATGGACTCAACGTTACGGGCTGATGCCGGCAGTTACTCCTTGGCGAGCTTGGCGGCCTCGGCGCGCAGGTCCTTGTTCCGGAGCTCCTTGGGGAGCGAGAACGTGAGCGACTCGTCGGCCGTCTTGACGATCTCCACGTCCACGTAGCCACGCTCGGAGAGCCAGGCCAGGACCTCCTGGACGAGGACGTCCGGGACCGAGGCGCCGGACGACAGGCCGACCGAGGTGACGCCCTCAAGCCATGCCTCGTCGATCTCGCTGGCGAAGTCCACCAGGTACGCGGCCGGGACGCCGGCCTGCTTGGCGACCTCGACCATGCGGATCGAGTTCGAGGAGTTCTTCGAGCCGACGACGATCACCAGCTCGGCCTGGCCGGCGAGCTCCTTGATGGCCAGCTGCCGGTTCTGCGTGGCGTAGCAGATGTCGTCGGACGGCGGGGAGATCAGCTGCGGGAACTTCTCCTTCAGCGCGTCCACCGTCTCCATCGTCTCGTCGACCGAGAGCGTGGTCTGGGAGAGCCAGACGACCCTCGACGGGTCGCGGACCTCGACCTTGGCCACGTCGTCGGGGCCGTCGACGAGCTGGATGTGGTCGGGGGCCTCGCCGGAGGTGCCGATGACCTCCTCGTGGCCCTCGTGGCCGATCAGGAGGATGTCGAAGTCCTCCTTGGCGAACCGGACGGCCTCCTTGTGCACCTTCGTGACGAGGGGGCAGGTCGCGTCGATGGTCTTGAGGCGGCCCTCGCGTGCCTCCTCGTGCACGGTCGGGGCCACGCCGTGCGCGGAGAACATCACGATGTTGCCCGGCGGCACCTCGGTCGCCTGGTCGACGAAGATGGCGCCCTTCCGCTCCAGGGTCTGGACGACGTACTTGTTGTGCACGATCTCGTGGCGTACGTAGATCGGCGCGCCGTACTGCTCCAGTGCCTTCTCCACGGCGATCACGGCACGGTCCACGCCCGCGCAGTAGCCGCGGGGAGCGGCGAGCAGGACACGCTTCGGGCGGTTCGTCGTGGTCGCGGTCTCGGGCGTCGACGCGGGCGTAGCAGTCATGCGTCCCATCGTAAGGCCGGGTGGTGGCACGGCCCGCTGCGGCCGCGTCGCTCCGGCGGGTGATCGACATCGTGGCCGAGACTGGGCGCATGGCCGAGGAAGCACGGGTGGCACCGCACACCGGACTGCGACGGACTCTCGGGTTCCGCGACCTTGTCGTCTACGGGCTGCTCTTCATCGCCCCCATGGCCCCCGTCGGGATCTTCGGCACCCTCGACGCGAAGTCGCACGGTGCGGTGGCGCTGGTCTACATCGTCGCCACCGTCGCGATGGCGTTCACCGCTTTCAGCTACGCCCAGATGGTGCGGGTCGCCCCGCTGGCCGGCTCGGTCTTCACGTACGCCCGCAAGGGCCTGGGCGAGGGGCCGGGGTTCGTCGCCGGGTGGATGGCGATGCTCGACTACATGCTGATCCCGGCCGTGGCGTACCTCTTCTCGGGGATCGCGATGGAGGCGCTGGTTCCGGAGGTGGACCGGTGGGTGTGGACCGCGATCGCGGTGGTCGTCACGACGCTCCTCAATCTGTGGGGGGTACGGGCGGCGGCGCGGGTCGGCTTCGCCGTGCTCGCGATGGAGATCGTGGTGCTGCTGGTCTTCGTGGTGTCGGCGGTGGTCGTCCTCGTGCAGGACGGGGCGCGGCGCGACTGGTGGTCTCCGTTGACGGGGGACGGGACGTTCTCGACGGCGGCCGTGCTGGGCGCGGTGTCGGTGGCCGTGCTCTCGTACCTCGGCTTCGACGCGATCGCCTCGTTCGCGGAGGAGGTCACCGGAGGGTCGGAGAAGGTGGCGCGGGCGGTGCTGTTCTGTCTGACGCTCGCGGGCGGGCTGTTCGTGGCCCAGACGTATCTGGTGGCGCTGCTCGAACCGCTCTCCTCGGCCGAGCTTGCTGCGGACCCGGCGAAGCAGGGTTCGGCCTTCTACGACGCGGTGGACGCGTCCGTGGGGACCTGGCTGCACGACCTGGTGGCGGTGTCGAAGGCGATCGGCGCGGCGTTCGCCGCGCTCGCGGGGCAGGCGGCGGCGGGCCGGCTGCTCTTCGCGATGGCCCGGGACCGGCGGCTGCCGCATCTGCTGGCCCGTACGGACTCGGGCGTGCCGCGGCTGGCGCTGCTCCTCGCGGCGGCGGTGACGATGGTGGCGGCGGTGTGGGCGGCCCAGCAGGACGAGGGTCTCGACCACCTGGTGTCGGTGGTCGACATCGGGGCGCTGACGGCTTTCGTGCTGCTGCACGCGAGCGTGGTGGGGTGGTTCGCGGTGCGCCGGATGGAGGGGCCGCCGCACTGGCTGCGCCATGTGGTGATGCCGGTGGTGGGGGCGGCGATCCTGGTGGCGGTGATCGCGGAGGCGTCGGTGTCGGCGCAGGTGGTGGGGGTGGTCTGGCTGGGGGTGGGTCTTGTGGTGCTCGCGCTTCAGGGAGCGGCCCGCCCTTGAGCGGGCGGCGGACCCGGCACGCGAGGCGCTTGGGCTGAACGCACCTAGAGAGGGCGACGCCCCGGTGGGTTGTGCCCACCCGTTCCGCCTGGGTCCCCGCGGACGAAGTCTGGGGGGCGGATGCCCACCACGCATGTCCTAGGTGGCCACTACGCTCGGCGCATGGGTCTCAATACGTCCGCCGAAGCGCCGCTGCCCGTGGGAGAGGTCTCCCGGCTGATCGGGGGCTGGATCGACCGGCTCGGGGCCGTGTGGGTCGAGGGGCAGATCACGCAGTTGTCGCGGCGACCGGGGGCCGGGGTCGTCTTTCTGACGCTGCGGGATCCCTCGTACGACATCTCGATCGGCGTCACATGCTTCCGCCAGGTCTTCGACGCCGTCGCCGACGTCGTCTCCGAGGGCGCCCGGGTCGTCGTGCACGCCAAGCCCGAGTGGTACGCGCCGCGAGGGCAGCTGTCGCTGCGGGCGGTGGAGATCAAGCCGGTCGGCATCGGGGAGCTGCTGGCCCGTCTGGAACAGCTGAAGCGGAGCCTGGGCGCCGAGGGTCTCTTCGCGCTCGACCGCAAGAAGCCCCTGCCGTTCCTCCCCCAGCTCGTCGGCCTCGTCGTCGGCCGTGCCTCGGCCGCCGAGCGGGACGTCCTGGAGAACGCGCGGCGGCGCTGGCCCGCCGTCCGCTTCGAGGTGCGCAACGTCGCCGTGCAGGGTGTGAAGGCGGTGCCCCAGGTCGTCCAGGCCGTGAAGGAGCTGGACGCGCACGAGGGGGTCGACGTGATCATCGTGGCGCGGGGCGGCGGCAGTGTGGAGGACCTGCTGCCGTTCTCGGACGAGCAGCTGATCCGCGCGGTCGCCGACTGCCGTACGCCGGTGGTCTCCGCGATCGGCCACGAACCGGACTCGCCGCTGCTCGACCTCGTCGCCGACCTGCGCGCCTCCACGCCGACCGACGCCGCCAAGAAGGTCGTGCCGGACGTCGGCGAGGAGCTGGACCGGGTGCAGGGCCTGCGGGACCGGGCGCTGCGGACCGTGCAGGGGCTGCTCGACCGGGAGGAGCGCGGGCTCGCGCACGCGCTGGCACGGCCGGTGATGGAGCATCCGCAGCGGATGGTCGAGCAGCGCGAGGACGAGCTCGACGCGCTGCTCGGGCGCAGCCGGCGGACGCTCGGGCATCTGCTCGACCGGGCCGACTCGGAGCTGTCGCACACGCGGGCGCGGGTCCGTGCGCTGTCGCCGGCCGCGACGATGGAGCGTGGGTACGCCGTGCTCCAGCGGGCGGACGGATCGGTCGTGCGCTCCCCGGAGGAGGTCGCGGTGGACGAGGAGCTGCGGGCCCGGGTCGCTGCGGGCGAGTTCGCGGTGCGGCGCGTTGTCGGACCCGGCGCATAGGGTGGTTCCCATGGCAGCCACCACGGAAGAGGCGCTCGGGTACGAGCAGGCGCGCGACGAGCTGATCGAGGTCGTTCGGCGCCTCGAGACGGGCGGGACGACCCTGGAGGAGTCGCTGGCGCTCTGGGAGCGTGGCGAGGAATTGGCGAAGGTCTGTCGGCGTTGGCTGGAAGGCGCGCGGGCGCGGCTCGACGCCGCGATGTCCGCGCGCGAGGGCGACGAGGGCGACGCGACCGAAGGCGCCGAGTAGCGGCTCCGGAACCCCGGCGATGTGAAGCGGATCACTATCCGCATAGATTAGTTGAAAGTTAACCAATCACCGTCGTACGGTGAGGGCATCGCTTGACCCCCCTTGCAGTCCGGAAGGTACGCGCATGTCCCTCGCTCTTGACCCCGCCGCCCAGGACCTCCTCTTCCGTGAGGCCCGCACCGCCAACACCTTCACCGACGAGCCGGTGACCGACGAGCAGGTCCAGGCGATCTACGACCTGGTCAAGTTCGGGCCCACCGCCTTCAACCAGACCCCGCTGCGCGTGACCCTGGTCCGCTCCCCCGAGGCCCGCGAGCGCCTGGTCAAGCACATGGCCGAGGGCAACCAGGCGAAGACCGCCGCCGCCCCGCTGGTCGCGATCCTCTCCGCGGACAACGAGTTCCACGAGGAGCTCCCGACCCTGCTGCCGCACTTCCCGCAGGCCAAGGACATGTTCTTCGCCGAGCGCCCGGTCCGCGAGGGCTCCGCCCTGCTGAACGCCGCCCTCCAGGCCGCCTACTTCATCGTCGGCGTCCGCGCCGCCGGCCTGGCCGCCGGTCCGATGACCGGTCTGGACTTCGCGGGCCTCCAGAAGGAGTTCCTGGACGACGACCACACCCCGCTGATGGTCGTCAACATCGGCCGGCCGGGTGAGGACGCCTCCCCGTTCCCGCGCTCCCCGCGCCTGGCCTACGACGAGGTCGTCACCACCGTCTGAGCCCCACCGCACACGCGAAGAACCCCCGGACTCCACGAGTCCGGGGGTTCTTCGCGTTTCGCTACGCCTTCTTCGACTGCAGAGCGCCCGCCATCTCGGCCAGCCGCTCGAACGAGGCCGTCCCGGTCACCACGGTCGTGGCACCGCCGTCCGTGCGGACGAGGGCGTCGTACTTCGGCCCTTCCCAGCGCTGCCAGACCTGACCGGCGACCGTCTGGGTCTTCCCGGAGTCCTTGGCCTCCTGGGTGACGTCGGGGACGAACTTCTTCGGCTCCGCCGTCGACTGGTGGATCGCCACGTACTGGGTGTCCGGGTCGAGGAAGCCCAGCTGCCAGGCGTCGTTCTGCTCGCGCTTGTACGAGACCACGGTCGCCTTCCAGCCCTCGCCGAGCCCCTCGGGGGCCAGCACCGGGTACGGCGCCGCCCGCTGTGCCGTCAGGAGCTCGACCCGGTAGTCCTTCGCCTGGACCGGGTTCGCGTCCTCGTCGTGCGGGATGAAGAGATACATCACGCCCGCGGCGACCATGATCACCCCGAGGGACTGGAACATCCCGCGTACCGTCTGCCTGCCTCGCATACCTGCCACGCCCCCCATGGTCGCATCATGGTGTTGTGCTCATACGTGGGCCCCTCTGCTCAATTTGTCGACGTACCGATAGAGTCGCAGCACCCTCTTTATTCCGGCCGTCGCCGTACAGAAAGGTGCGCTCCGATGACCGAGCATTCCCTGCCGTCCGAGCTCGAGGTCTCCCCCGAGGCCCCTGACCGCAACCTCGCCCTGGAGCTGGTCCGGGTGACCGAGGCCGCCGCCATGGCAGCCGGCCGCTGGGTCGGGCGCGGCGACAAGATCGGCGCGGACGGCGCCGCGGTCAATGCGATGCGGACGCTGATCTCGACCGTGTCGATGAACGGCGTCGTCGTCATCGGCGAGGGCGAGAAGGACGAAGCCCCCATGCTGTTCAACGGCGAGCGGGTCGGTGACGGGACCGGCGCCGAGGTGGACATCGCCGTCGACCCGATCGACGGCACCACGCTGAACGCCAAGGGCATGCCGAACGCGATCGCCGTCCTGGCCGCCGCCGACCGCGGCACCATGTTCGACCCCTCCGCGGTCTTCTACATGGACAAGCTCGTCACCGGCCCCGAGGCCGCCGACTTCGTCGACATCAACGCGCCCGTCTCGGTCAACATCCGCCGGGTCGCCAAGGCCAAGAACATGTCCCCCGAGGACGTCACGGTCGTGATCCTGGACCGTCCGCGCCACGAGGGCATCGTCAAGGAGATCCGCGAGACCGGCGCCCGGATCAAGTTCATCTCGGACGGCGACGTCGCCGGCTCGATCATGGCCGTCCGCGAGGGCACCGGCGTGGACCTGCTCCTCGGCGTGGGCGGTACGCCCGAGGGCATCATCTCGGCGTGTGCCATCAAGTGCCTCGGCGGTGTCATCCAGGGCAAGCTGTGGCCCAAGGACGAGGCCGAGCGCCAGAAGGCGATCGACGCGGGGCACGACCTGGACCGTGTGCTCTCCACGAACGACCTGGTCAGCGGCGAGAACGTGTTCTTCGTCGCCACCGGCATCACGGACGGCGAGCTGCTGCGCGGCGTCCGCTACCGCTCGGAGACCGCGACCACGTCCTCGCTGGTGATGCGGTCGAAGTCCGGCACGATCCGGCAGATCGACTCCACGCACCGGCTGTCGAAGCTGCGCGCGTACAGCAAGATCGACTTCGACCGGGCGAAGTAACCCCCGGAAGCAGCAGCGGTACGAAGAGGGGCGCCCCCATGTGCGGTGGGGGCGCCCCTTCCCGTACGGCCGGAGCCCGGAACCCGAAGCCCCGAACCCGAGGCCCGGAACCGGTACCCGGAGCCGTCAGCCCGCCGCGGCGATCCGGTCCGCCGCGGCCGCCTTCTTGAGTTCCACCTCGCGCCGCCGTCGCCGGGCGAGCACGACACGGCGCTCGGCCGCGGTGAGCCCGCCCCACACGCCGTACGGCTCCGGCTGGAGCAGTGCGTGCTCCCGGCACTCGACCATCACGGGACAGCGGGCACAGACCCGCTTGGCGGCCTCCTCACGCGACAGCCTGGCGGCGGTCGGCTCCTTGGAGGGGGCGAAGAACAGCCCGGCCTCGTCCCGGCGGCACACCGCCTCCGTGTGCCAGGGGCCGGCCTCGTCCTCCCGCGCGGGGGCGCGCTGGGGCGGCACGGCAGCGACCTGGAGGGGCTGATGCGGCGGTTGCAGCACGGTCTACTCCTGACGACGGCTTCGCGAGCGAGAGACGATGCAGCAGCCCTACCCGCTGTGCGCGCGCCTATGCACTGCGTGCCGTCGAGTTCCGGAGTGCGGAACCTCAGGGGCGGATTCCGGTCACCGGTCCGCGGCGCAGGATCCGGTCAGTGGCCGAGGTGCTTGCGCAGCTGGTTCTGCAGGTCGGTGATCCACTTGCCACGCTTCGGCTTCGCCTCCACGCTGCCGAAGACCGAGTAGCCGTTGATCACGACGACCGGCGCCTGCGGGTCGGCGGCCTCCATGGTCACGACCTCGAAGAGGCCGAAGATCCCGGTGCCGTTCCCGCGCAGGGTGATGTTCTCCGGGACGCGGACCTCGACGTTGCCGAAGATCGACGTGGCGTTGATGGTGGTCAGCCGCTGCGCGAACAGCGCCTCGGTCAGATCGATCTCGATGTTGCCGAAGAGCGAGAAGGCGTTGGTCCTGCGGCCCACCCGCCAGCGGCCCTTGCGCGTGGTGCTGGAGAAGACGGCGACCAGGTTGTCGGCCGGGCCGGAGGTGTCCTCGGGGCCGTACGCGTAGGCCTGCTCGGTCTCCCGACGGGCACCTGCCCCAGCGGGGAGGTCGCGGACGATCGGCTCCAGCTCGCCAACGGTCTTGGCGCGGTAGACGGCGTCGATCCGCTCCGAGTGCTCCTCGGCGTCGAGCCGCCCCTCGGCCAGGGCGTCCCGGAGGATGTCCGCGATCCGGTCCCGGTCCGCGTCCGAGGCGCGCAGGGAGTCCCCCGGAGCGGCGGGAGCCGGCGGAGCAGGAGCGGGCTCGGCGGGGGCGACCGGCTTCTGGGGCTGCTTTTCGAGGTCCACGACGTCAAGCGTAGCGAAACGCGATAGATCGCGACTAGGGGGCGCGGCCGAGACACGCCACTCCTGGACACCCGTCCATGTATGCTGGACAGGTGTCCATCATCGCGAACGTCCTCGTCGGCCTCGTCGCCGCTCTGCACGCCTACATCCTCGTCCTGGAGATGTTCCTCTGGGAGCGTCGTCCCGGCCGTCAACTCTCCGGCTTCGACGCCGACATGGCCCGCGCCACCGCGCCCCTCGCCGCCAACCAGGGCCTGTACAACGGCTTCCTCGCCGCCGGTCTGGTCTGGGGCCTGATCGCCGACGACCCCACCGGGTACCGGGCGCAGATCTTCTTCCTCTCCTGCGTCGTGATCGCCGGGGTGTACGGGGCGCTCACCGCCAACCGCCGGATCCTGTTCGCGCAGGCCCTGCCCGGGGCCCTCGCCCTGGCCGCCGTACTGTGGGCGGGGTGACCAGCCCGAACACCGACCTCCGCGCGACCACGGACCCCCGCGCGGCCCGCACGCGCGCCAAACTGCGCGCCGCCCTCCTGGCGGAGTGCGCCGAACGCCCCCTCGACGAGGTCGGGGTCGCCGCGCTGGTCCGCCGGGCCGGGATCGGCCGGGCCACGTTCTATCTGCACTACCCCGACCTCCAGGCCCTCGCCGTGGACGCCTGCGCCGATGTCGTACGGGACGCGGTCGACGCCCTGCACGCCTGGCGCGGCACGCCCGCCCCGGACGCCCCGCCGGCCGCCCTGCCCGCCTTCTTCGCCGAGGTCGCCCCGCACGCGCCGCTCTACCGGAGCCTGTTGCGGCCCGGGGGCGGCGGGCCGCTCGGCGAGCTGCTCCACCGGGAGCTGCGCGCGTACAGCAAGCGCGAGCGCGAACTGGCCGGGGCCCCCGAGCCCGGCATCGTGGCGTCGGCGGTGGCGGCGGCGTTCGCGGGGCTGCTCGCGGACTGGCTGCACGGCCTGATCGACGCCTCCCCCGAGGAGATCGCCGGCCGCACCTGGAGGCTGCTGATCGCGCTCCACCGCACCCCGCTGGCCTGACGCCCCGCGCGTTCCGCATGCTCCACAACGGCGTGGTACGACCTCCAAGTGAGCCTTACCTCACAGGATCGGGGCCGCGCCCGCGTTCTACGCTGGAGGGCGCGCCGCCAATGGAGGTGGCGCTGCTGTCTGCCGAGTGAGGAATGGCTGCCGTCATGCCAGAGTTTGCGTACTCCGATCTGCTCCCCCTGGGAGAGGACACCACGCCCTACCGCCTGGTGACCGCGGAAGGTGTCTCCACCTTCGAGGCCGACGGCCGTACGTTCCTCAAGGTCGAGCCGGAGGCGCTGCGCAAGCTGGCCGCCGAGGCGATCCACGACATCCAGCACTACCTGCGCCCGGCCCACCTGGCCCAGCTGCGCCGGATCATCGACGACCCGGAGGCGTCGAGCAACGACAAGTTCGTCGCGCTCGACCTCCTCAAGAACGCCAACATCGCCGCCGCGGGCGTCCTCCCGATGTGCCAGGACACCGGCACCGCGATCGTCATGGGCAAGCGCGGCCAGAACGTGCTCACCGAGGGCGGCGACGAGGAAGCCCTGTCGCGCGGCATCTACGACGCGTACACCAAGCTCAACCTGCGGTACTCGCAGATGGCTCCGCTGACCATGTGGGAGGAGAAGAACACCGGCTCGAACCTGCCCGCGCAGATCGAGCTGTACGCGACCGACGGCGGCGCGTACAAGTTCCTCTTCATGGCCAAGGGCGGCGGCTCCGCGAACAAGTCCTTCCTCTACCAGGAGACGAAGGCCGTGCTCAACGAGGCGAGCATGATGAAGTTCCTGGAGGAGAAGATCCGCTCGCTCGGCACGGCCGCCTGCCCGCCGTACCACCTGGCGATCGTCGTCGGCGGCACGTCGGCCGAGTTCGCGCTGAAGACCGCGAAGTACGCCTCCGCGCACTACCTGGACGAGCTGCCGGCCGAGGGTTCCGAGCTCGGTCACGGCTTCCGGGACAAGGAGCTGGAGGAGAAGGTCTTCGAGCTCACGCAGAAGATCGGCATCGGCGCGCAGTTCGGCGGCAAGTACTTCTGCCACGACGTCCGCGTCGTCCGGCTGCCGCGCCACGGCGCCTCGCTGCCCGTCGCGATCGCCGTGTCCTGCTCCGCCGACCGTCAGGCCGTCGCGAAGATCACCGCCGAGGGCGTCTTCCTCGAGCAGCTGGAGACCGACCCGGCGCGCTTCCTGCCGGACACCACCGACGAGCACCTCTCCACCGAGAGCGACGTCGTCAAGATCGACCTGAACCAGCCCATGGACGCGATCCTCGCCGAGCTGACGAAGTACCCGGTGAAGACCCGCCTCTCGCTGACCGGCCCGCTGGTCGTGGCCCGCGACATCGCGCACGCCAAGATCAAGGAGCGGCTCGACGCGGGCGAGGAGATGCCGCAGTACCTGAAGGACCACCCGGTCTACTACGCCGGTCCGGCCAAGACCCCCGAGGGCTACGCCTCCGGCTCCTTCGGCCCGACGACGGCCGGCCGGATGGACTCGTACGTCGAGCAGTTCCAGGCGGAGGGCGGCTCCAAGGTCATGCTCGCCAAGGGCAACCGCTCGAAGCAGGTCACGGACGCGTGCGGCAGCCACGGCGGCTTCTACCTGGGCTCGATCGGCGGCCCGGCCGCGCGCCTCGCGCAGGACTGCATCAAGAAGGTCGAGGTCGTCGAGTACGAGGAGCTCGGCATGGAGGCCGTCTGGAAGATCGAGGTCGAGGACTTCCCCGCGTTCATCGTCGTGGACGACAAGGGGAACGACTTCTTCCAGAACCCGGCCCCGGAGCCGACCTTCACGCACATCCCGGTCCGCGGTCCGGGCCTCGGCTGATCCTCGTCCTGTCCGGGCGGACGCGCCGGTAAAGGGCCAGGTCACCCCGGATACCCTGCGCGCATGAGACATCCGATACGGATCATGGTCCCGGCCGTCGCCGCGTTGGCGGCGGCCGGGCTGCTGACCGGCTGCCTGGGTACCGAGGCGAAGCCCGACAGGCCGGCCGGCAAGCCGGAGGCGAAGGCGACGTCCGCCGCGCCCAAGGCGACCCTTGGCGGGCCCGGGACCGCCTGCGCCCTGCCCGTCTCCTTCGAGCTCGCCGCCGACTGGAAGCCGAACGCGATCAAGAACCCGGAGGACCCGGAGTTCGCCGCGCTCACCCGGCGCGGTCCGGTCTTCTCGGTCTGCGAGATCGACGCCAAGCCGGCCGGTCACCTCGGGTATCTGCGGGTGTGGACGGGCAAGCAGGGCGATGCACGCGCGACCCTCGAGGCCTTCGTGAAGGCGGAGAAGAAGACCTCGAAGGTCTCCTACAAGGAGACGAAGGCGGGCGCGCTGCCCGCCACCGAGGTCACGTACACGGTGTACAACGAGATCATGGAGGAGTCCAAGGAGGAGCGGGCCTTCGCCGTCTCCACCCCCAAGGGCCCGGTCGTCGTGCACCTGGGCGGGCTCGACTCCGAGGAGCACCGGGCGATGCTGCCTGCCTACGAGCTGGCCCGCACCACACTCACCGCGAACTGAGCGCACCGAGCGAGCCGAGCCATCCGATCGGCCCGGGTGAGCCGAGCGGCTCGAGTCGGCCGAACGAGCCGGGCGAGCCGGAAGAGCCGGAAGAGCCGGAAGAGCCGGAAGAGCAGAACGAGCCGGGAAGTGCCGTGGCCCCCGCCCTCCTCGAGGGACAGGGGCCACGGCGTTCGCGCGGCTAGGCGAACTTCTGGTTCGCGGAGCCGTCGCAGTTCTGGATCCGGATCGGCTGTCGCGCCGCCGCCTGCGTCAGGCAGAGCCCGGTCGCGGCCGCCGGCCGGATCGTCGCCCCGTCCCGTACGAACTTCTGGTTCGCCGCGCCCGAGCAGTTCCAGACGATCAGCGCCGTGCCCGCCTGGTACTTCGCGGCCGGCACGTCCAGGCACCGGTCCTGGGTGAGTTCGGTGTGGACGGTCTGCCGCGCGGAGTCGTGCCACCAGCCCTGGTTGCGGCCGCCGTGGCAGTCCCAGCCGAGCACGGCGGTGCCGTTCGCCGAGGTGGACGCGTTCAGGTCCACGCAGTTCCCCGTGGCCTGGTTCTTCAGCGGCTTGTAGGCGTCGTCCCAGGCGAACGGCACCAGGGTCGGCGTGCCGCTGGAGTTGACGTCCGCGCAACCGGCTTCACGCAGGCCGGAGTTGTAGATCTGCGTCAGACAGGACGCGAAGGCCGCGTGGCCGCGCGCGTTGGGGTGGAAGGACTGCCGGACGGAGTTCTCGTCCGGGGTGCCGGGCTTGGAGAGGTCGATGTACAGGCCCCGGGCCCAGGGGTCCTCCATGCAGACCTCGTGGCCGTGGAAGAGCCGCGAGTTGTCGAGATAGGTCGCTCCGGTGCTCGCGGCCGCCTTACGCATCCCGCGTTCGAAGGCGGGGACCGCGGTGTTGCGGCCCCAGACGGTGTCGGAGTCGTAGCCGAGCCCGCCGCAGGAGAGCTTGCCGGGGAAGTTCGGGTTGTCGTGGAAGTCCGGGCCGATGGGGCTCGGGTATCCCATGACGACGAGCTTGTAGTCGCCGTCGGCGTACCCGGCGTCGCGCATCACGGTCCTGAGGTCGCGCACGGTCTGCTCGACCTTGGGGACGAGGGCGTCGACACGGGCCTGCCAGCCGGGGGCGTACTTGGGCTCGCAGGGGCCCTGCAAGGTCAGATACCGCGTGACGCAGTCCGTCATCACGGGGCCGAACTGCAGGTCGTCGTTGGCGCCCGCGACGAGCAGCACCATCTTGATCCGGGTGTTACGGGCCTTGATGGCCAGGTTGTCGCTCTGGACGAGTTCGTCGGCGTACTGCTTCGAGCCGCCGATCCTGATGTTGCCGCTGTAGGCACCGGAGCAGGACACGTTGAACGTGAGGTCCGCGGGGATTCCGGTGCGGTGGACGGCGGCTTCGGGTGAGCGGTGGCACCAGTTGGTCGGTCCGTTGGTCGGCGGTTCGTAGGTGCCGACGCCCTCGCCGGAGATCTCGCTGTCGCCGAGCGAGATCAGGCCGGTCCTGCGCTGCGCGAGCGGTCGCTCCTCCGGGCTGCCGTAGATCTTGGTGGCCTCGGCGGCGCGGACGGCCTCGAGCTCGGGCGTGAGCGGTACGGAGGAGATTCCCGACGTCGTACGCGTGTCGGCCGCGCCGGCGGGGGCGGCGGCCGCCATGGATCCGAACGCCGCGGCGGCCGCGGCCGTGGCCGCGATCGCCCAACGGAGTCTGTACCTGGTGCGCTTCATTGCGCCTCCTGGAAGTGGGGTTACCCACGGTTTTTACTGGCCGGTAAGCGCAATGGGAATAGCCGGAACAAGACAAGTGCTCAACTTTGTATGGAGGTTGACGACATGACCGACAACAGCAGCGACGACCGCACCGCGTACCGGATCGAGCACGACTCGATGGGTGAGGTGCGGGTTCCCGCGCACGCCAAGTGGCGGGCCCAGACCCAGCGGGCGGTGGAGAACTTCCCCGTCTCGGGGCAGCGGCTCGAACGGGCCCACATCGAGGCCCTCGCCCGGATCAAGGCCGCGGCGGCCAAGGTCAACGCCGACCTCGGGGTGATCGACAAGGACCTCGCGGACGCGATCCGGGGCGCCGCCGCCGAAGTCGCCGAAGGCCGCTGGGACGAGCACTTCCCGGTCGACGTCTTCCAGACCGGCTCGGGCACGTCGTCCAACATGAACACCAACGAGGTCATCGCCACGCTGGCGGGCGAGCGTCTCCCCGAGGGCCGGGACGTCCACCCCAACGACCATGTGAACGCCTCCCAGTCGTCCAACGACGTCTTCCCGTCCTCGATCCACATCGCCGCCACGGCCGCCGTCGCCCATGACCTGATCCCCGCGCTGGAGCATCTGGCCGCCTCGCTGGAGCGGAAATCAGCCGAATTCTCGGACGTGGTGAAGTCCGGCCGTACGCATCTGATGGACGCCACCCCGGTGACGCTCGGGCAGGAGTTCGGCGGCTACGCGGCCCAGGTCCGGTACGGGATCGAGCGGCTGCAGGACTCGCTGCCCCGGCTCGCCGAACTCCCCCTCGGCGGTACGGCGGTGGGCACCGGTATCAACACGCCGCCCGGCTTCGCCGCCGCGGTCATCGCCGAGATCGCCGACGCGACCGGTCTGCCGCTCACCGAGGCCCGCGACCACTTCGAGGCCCAGGGCGCCCGCGACGGCCTGGTGGAGACGTCCGGCCAGCTCAGGACCATCGCCATCGGCCTCACGAAGATCTCCAACGACCTGCGCTGGATGGCGAGCGGCCCGCGCACGGGACTCGCCGAGATCAACCTCCCCGACCTCCAGCCCGGTTCGTCGATCATGCCCGGCAAGGTGAACCCGGTCATCCCGGAGGCCGTCCTGATGGTCGCGGCGCAGGTGACGGGCAACGACACCACGGTGGCGGTCGCGGGCGCGGCCGGGAACTTCGAGCTCAACGTGATGCTCCCGGTGATCGCCAAGAACCTCCTGGAGTCCGTACGGCTGCTGTCGAACGCCTCGCGCCTGCTCGCGGACCGGACGGTCGACGGCATCACCGCCAACGTCGCGCGGGCCCGGGAGTACGCCGAGTCCTCGCCGTCCGTCGTCACCCCGCTGAACAAGTACATCGGCTACGAGGAGGCCGCGAAGGTGGCCAAGAAGTCGCTGGCGGAGCGGAAGACGATCCGCCAGGTGGTGCTCGAGTCCGGATACGTGGAGCGGGGCGACCTCACCGTCGAACAACTCGACGAAGCGCTGGACGTGCTGCGTATGACTCATCCGTGACCTGTGCCGCAGCGCCGCCGGAGGCCCGCCCCTAAGATCTGCGCATGACAGGATCGGGCGGCCCTCAGCACTGGGCGCCGGGGGAGCACATCCTCTGGCGCTACCGCGGCAACGGCTCCGGCGCGGTGCACATCTGCCGGCCGGTGACCGTCGTCCAGGACACCGACGAGCTGCTCGCCGTCTGGATGGCCCCGGGCACCGAGTGCGTCCGGCCGGTGCTGACCGACGGAACTCCCGTGCACGAGGAGCCGCTCGCCACCCGGTACACCGCCCCGCGCACCACCGCCCGCTCGCGCTGGTTCGGTTCGGGCGTCCTGAAGCTGGCCCGGCCGGGAGATCCCTGGTCGGTCTGGCTGTTCTGGGAGCGCGGCTGGCGCTTCCGCAGCTGGTACGTGAACCTCGAGGAGCCGCGCACCCGGTGGGCCGGCGGCGTCGACTCCGAGGACCACTTCCTCGACATCTCCGTCTACCCCGACCGCAGCTGGCTGTGGCGGGACGAGGACGAGTTCGCGCAGGCCCAGCGGGCCGGTCTGATGGACGCGGCGCAGGCCGCGCGGGTCCGGGCCGCGGGTGGCGCCGCGGTCGAGGTGATCCGGGCGTGGGGCGCGCCGTTCTCCGACGGCTGGGAGGACTGGCGGCCCGATCCGGGATGGACCGTGCCAGAGCTGCCCGCGGACTGGGATCGCACTCCCGCGCACACGGCACCGTGAGACCCTTGATGCGCCCCCGGGGTGCAAACGTAGGATCGTCCTCCGCAAGGCGGTGATCAACCGACGAGGCGTCAACCACAGAGCACAGCGCAGGACCTGACCGTAAGTCATTCTTGAGGGGGAGAGCAGTGCCGGACGTGTGCCCGGGTGTTCCCACCCCTGTCGTAGCCGCTGCTCGCGGGGCATTCACATCCACCCCGTGCCAGGGGTTTATCCCCGGTGAAGGCGCGGCATCGGCGAGAAGAGCGAGTGCATCGCACCACCGGCCCGGACGGACGGAATCCCACGCGTGACGGAGCATCCCACCTCCCACGAAGGCCGGCAGCCGCTGGCTGCCCGGTCGCACGAGCGCACCCGCCCCCGCCAGGAGGCGGCCGAGTCGGGCACGCCGGGTACGGGCGGCCGGTCGGGCCGTGCCGACGCCCGGGACGCCTCTCGCTCGCCGGCCCGCCACGGCGAGTCCGCTGCCGCCGAGGCGCCGGTGCCGGCGCAGCCCGGCCCCCGGTCCGGTGACACGCCGGGCGCGAGCCGTTCCGGCGCGGGTGCCCCCGTGCCCGGGCAGACGACGTCGCCGGCCGCGCCCGCCGACGGTGAGCACCTCACCGGCGGGACGGGTGGCGACACCGGCCGTCCCGCGCCCGGGCAGGGCGCCGCGGCCGCCGTGGTGGCCGTGGCGGGGCCCGGCGGCGGCGTCCCGGCACAGGACCTCGCCGCGGCGCGGCGCGAGGGCGACCGGCTGCGGTTCGTGGGCGCGGCGACCCGGCGGATCGCGCGAGGGATAGACCTCGACGAGATCGTGCTCGGTCTGTGCCGGGCGACCGTGCCGACGTTCTCCGACGCGATCCTGGTCTATCTGCGCGACCCGCTGCCGGTGGGCGACGAGCGGCCGGTCGCGCCGTTCGTGCTGCGGCTGCGCCGCACCGACCGGCTTCGTTTAACGGACGTGGAGGGCGAGGAGCTCATGCTCGTCCCCGATCCCGACCCGACCCCGGCCGCCGAACTGTGCGAGGTCCGTTCCGGCGGCGCGCTCGCCGAGGTGCTGCGCGGGGTGCGGCCGGTCTTCGGCGACTCCGCCGCCGCCCGCGCCGCGCTGCCCGAGCTGCTCGGCCCCGAGCACGTGCTGCCCGGCGGGCACCGGGCGATCCTCGCCCCGCTGCGGGGGCGCCGCCGGGTGATCGGCGCCGCGGTCTTCCTGCGCCGGCCCGAGCGGCCCGGCTTCGAACCCAACGACCTCCTGGTCGCGGCGCAGCTGGCGACCCACACCGCGCTCGGCATCGACAAGGCTGTGCTGTACGGCCGCGAGGCGTACATCGCCGACGAGTTGCAGCGCACGATGCTCCCGGACTCGCTGCCGCAGCCGACCGGCGTCCGGCTCGCCTCCCGTTATCTGCCGGCCGCCGAGACGGCCCGGGTCGGCGGTGACTGGTACGACGCGATCCCGCTGCCCGGCAGCCGGGTCGCCCTCGTCGTCGGCGACGTCATGGGCCACTCCATGACCTCCGCGGCGATCATGGGCCAGCTGCGCACCACGGCGCAGACCCTGGCCGGGCTCGACCTGCCGCCGCAGGAGGTGCTGCACCACCTGGACGAGCAGGCCCAGCGGCTCGGCCAGGACCGGATGGCGACCTGCATGTACGCGGTGTACGACCCGGTCTCGCACCGGATCACCATCGCCAACGCCGGCCATCCGCCGCCGATACTGCTCCACCTCGGCGGTCGGGCGGAGGTCCTGCGCGTTCCGCCCGGGGCGCCGATCGGCGTGGGCGGGGTCGACTTCGAGGCGGTCGAGCTGGACGCCCCGGCAGGCGCCACGCTGCTCCTCTACACGGACGGCCTCGTCGAGTCCCGGCTGCGAGACGTGTGGACCGGGATCGAGCAGCTGCGGGAGCGCCTCGCGGCGACCGCGCAGCTGACCGGCCCGGATCACTCGCCGCCCCTGGAGGCGCTCTGCGACGACGTCCTCGACATGCTCGGCCCGGGCGACCGGGACGACGACATCGCGCTGCTCGCGGCCCGTTTCGACGGGATCGCGCCCAGCGACGTGGCGTACTGGTTCCTCGAACCGGAGGACGCGGCCCCGGGGCGGGCGAGGCGGCTCGCGCGGCGGGCGCTCGCCCGCTGGGACCTGGAGGAGCTCTCGGACTCGGTGGAGCTGCTGATCAGCGAGGTCGTGACGAACGCCGTGCGGTACGCGGAGCGGCCGGTGACCCTGCGGCTGCTCAAGACCGATGTCCTGCGCTGCGAGGTCGGCGACGACTCCCCGCAGCTGCCCCGGCAGCGCCGGGCGCGGGACACCGACGAGGGCGGGCGCGGGCTCTTCCTGGTGAACCGGCTGGCCAGGCGGTGGGGAGCGACGCGGCTCTCGGGCGGCAAGGTGGTCTGGTTCGAGCTGCCCACTCGCCCGTAGACACGGTCGGGTGTCGTCCGCGGAGCTGACGGACGGCGGCCGAGACCCCGCACACGAGGAAGGCCGGACCCGTCGGGTCCGGCCTTCGTCAGGTCACTGCAGGGGGCGCGGTTCTCACTGCAGAGGGCGCTGATCGCCGTCGCTGTCGACCGGCGGTTCGATCGTCGGCGGCCTCGGGTCCGTCGTCTCCGTCGGGGGCGGCGGCACGGTGATCGTGTCCGTCGGCCGCGGCGGCGTGGTCGAGTTGGAGGTCGGCGGCGGCGTCGGGTCCGGGGCCCCGGTGGTGGGCGGCGGGGTCGAGGTCGGGGCCTGGGTGGTCTCGGTCGGCGTCGGGTCCGGCTCCACGATCGACGTGTCGTCGGTCTCCAGGTCGAACTGGGTGTCGGAGCCGCCGCCGAGCGCGGCGGTGGTGTAGTCGCCCCAGATCTGGGCGGGGGTCCGGCCACCGTTGGCGCGGCCGACGTTGATCGTGTCGGTCAGGGTGACCTGGTTGCCCTTGACGTCCTCGCCGAAGAGGCCGACGGCGGTGACCAGCTCGGGGGTGTAGCCGACGAACCAGGCGGAGCGGTTGTTCTCCGAGGTGCCGGTCTTGCCCGCGGCCGCGTAGTCGCCGGCCGCCCGGAAGCCGGAGCCGCTGCTGACGACGCCCGTCATGGCCTTGGTGACGGTGTCGGCGGCCTCGCGGCTGATGACCTGGTCGCCGATCGGCTTCACCGGATCGGCCTTGCGGTCCTTGTGCTCGGCGGACTTCACGATGGTCGGGGTGACCTTCACACCGTGGTTGTCGAGCGTCGCGTAGGCGGCGGCCATGTCCCAGGTGGAGGCGCCCATGGTGCCGAGCGACATCGCGGGGCCCTCGCCGAAGTCCTGGCCGTCCTTCATACCGAGGTCGAGGGCGGTCTTCTTCACGTTGCCCGGGCCGACGTCCACGATCATCTGGGCGTAGACCGAGTTGATCGAACGGTTGGTGGCTGTCTGGACGGTGACTGGGCCGTAGCTCCTGTTGTCCTCGTTCTCCGGGGCGAACGCCCGGTCTCCGCCCACGACCGGCCGCTTGCTGGTGCCGTCGTAGATGGTGCCGAGGCCGATCGGCCGGTCGTCCTGGGTCTTGGCGCCGTTCTCCAGCGCGGAGGCGAGCACGATCGGCTTGAAGGTCGAGGCGGGCTGGTAGTCGCGCCGGGTGGCGTTCGACGTCCAGTGCTCGGTGGCGCCGATGCCTCCGTACATGGCGACGACCTTGCCGGTCTTCGGGTCGACGGAGGTGGCGCCGGCCTGGACGGTGGCGTCCTTCTTGTCGCCCTTGCGGTCGAGCTTCTCCTCCAATTGCCGCTCGACGGCCTTGACCAGGGCGTTCTGCTTCTTCTCGTCGATGTTGAGGGTGATCGTCCAGCCGCCGGCCTTGATGTCCTCTGCGCTGATGCCCTGGCGCATCAGCTCCTGGTTGGCGGCCTCGACGAGGTAGCCCCGCTGGCCCTCCATGCCGGGAGCGGCCTTCTCCTTCTGCGGGACGGGGAACTTCTGCGTGGCGCGCGTGGTCGCGTCGAGCCAGCCCTCCTCGACCATGTTGTCGAGGGTGTAGTTCCAGCGCTCCTCGACCAGCTTGCGGCCGGTCGGGGTGGCGGCGGTCCAGTCGTACTGGTTGGGGGCCTGGAGCAGGGAGGCGAGGTAGGCGCCCTGGGCGACGGTCAGCTTGGGGGCGTCGACACCGTAGTAGGACTGGGCGGCGGCCTGGATGCCGTAGGCGCTGCGTCCGTAGTAGCTGGTGTTGATGTAGCCGGCGAGGATCTCGGGCTTCGCCATGCGCTGGTCGACCTTCAGCGCGATCACGATCTCCTTGAGCTTGCGCGTCGCCGTCTGGTCCTGGCTCAGGTAGTAGTTCTTGACGTACTGCTGGGTGATCGTCGAGCCGCCCTGCTTGCCCTTGCCGGAGACGGTGTTCCACGCGGCCCGGGTGGTGCCCTTGATGTCGACGCCGTTGTCCTTGTAGAAGGTCTTGTTCTCCGCGGCGACGAAGGCCCTCTGCACCTCCAGCGGGATCTTGTCCAGGCCGACGATCTCACGGTTGATCTCACCCGTACGAGCGAGGATCTTGCCGTTCGCGTACTTGTACACGTTGCTCTGCATGGTCGCCTGGGCGTTGGCCGTCGGTACCGGGACCATCAGGTAGACCGCGTAGAAGGCGCCCATCACGAGCAGGCAGCCGACGAAGAACGTGCCCAGGAGCTTCCTCCAGGTGAAGAGTCGGCGTATGCGCCCGCCCTTCTTCCCCTGGCCCTTGTCCGGTCGGCCCATGTGCTTCGTCGCTCCGCTCGTCGTGGTCGCAGGGCAGGTGCCTGCGCCGGATCAGCTCAGCAAGCTAACACCGCTGATGCTGACAAAGGGCAATCGATCCGGTCTTTTCCGGACGTGACAATCAGCACCCGCCCCGATGGAACCGACGCTCCTGGGCCCCGGATGGTTGTGCGGCGCGGGTCACATAGCCGTCATCGTCTGTTCGCGGGCCTGGTCAGGGGCCTGATCCGGACAGCTATACACCGTGCGTATACACCGGGTGTAGAGTGACGGCATGTCAATCGGTCACACCCTTCTCGGGCTCCTGGAGTCCGGCCCGCGCCACGGTTACGACCTCAAGCGCGCCTTTGACGAGAACTTCGGCCACGACCGGCCGCTGCACTACGGGCAGGTCTACTCGACCATGGCCCGGCTGCTGAAGAACGGTCTGGTCGAGGTGGACGGCATCGAGGCGGGCGGCGGCCCCGAGCGGAAGCGGTACGCCATCACCGAGGCCGGCGTCACCGATGTCGAGCAGTGGCTGCGCCGCCCCGAGAAGCCGGAGCCGTACCTCCAGTCCACGCTCTACACGAAGGTCGTCCTCGCGCTGCTCACCGGACGCGGGGCGGCCGAGCTGCTCGACGTCCAGCGCGCGGAGCATCTGCGGCTGATGCGGGAGCTGACCCGGCGCAAGAAGGACGGCGACCTCGCCGACCAGCTGATCTGCGACCACGCGCTGTTCCACCTCGAAGCCGATCTGCGCTGGCTCGAACTGACCGCCGCCCGTCTCGACCGGCTCGCCGAGGAGATCCGCCGATGACCGCCACACCCCTGCTCCGGGCGAGCGGCATGGACAAGGCGTACGGACCGACCCCGGCGCTCTCGGGAGCCGAGTTCGCCATCCGGGCCGGCGAGGTCGTCGCCGTGATGGGCCCCTCGGGCTCCGGCAAGTCCACCCTGCTGCACTGTCTTGCCGGAATCGTCCGGCCGGACGCCGGCACGATCACCTACGACGGGCGCGAGCTGACCGCCCTGTCGGACGGCGAGCGCAGCGCGCTGCGCCGCACCGACTTCGGCTTCGTCTTCCAGTTCGGCCAGCTGGTGCCGGAGCTGACCTGCGTCGAGAACGTCGCCCTTCCCCTGCGTTTGAACGGCGAGCGGCGCAAGAGCGCCGAGTCCCGGGCGCGCGAGTGGTTGACGCGCCTGGAGGTCGACGACATCGGCGCCAAGCGGCCCGGTGAGATATCCGGCGGCCAGGGCCAGCGGGTCGCGGTCGCCCGCGCGCTCGTCGGCGCCCCGCGGGTGATCTTCGCCGACGAGCCGACCGGCGCGCTCGACTCGCTCAACGGCGAGCGGGTGATGGAGCTGCTCACGGACGCGGCCCGGGAGACCGGCGCCGCCGTCGTCCTCGTCACCCATGAGGCCCGGGTCGCCGCCTACTCCGACCGCGAGGTCGTCGTCCGCGACGGCTCCGTCCGGGACACGGAGTGGGCGGTATGACCCTGCGCACCTGGTCCCGCGACCTGGCCCTCGGCGCCCGGTTCGCGGTCACCGGAGGCCGCTCCGGCCTGCTCCGCACGCTGCTGACCGCGACCGGCGTCGGCTTCGGCGTGGCCCTGCTGCTCCTCGCCGCCTCCCTGCCGAACATGCTGTTCCAGCGGGAGGTACGGGAGGCGACCCGCTCCGTCGACGGCAGCGAGCAGGAGACCGGCGCCCGCCCCGACACCTTTCTCCACCTCGGACAGACCACGCTCTACCGGGGAGATGCCGTCACCGGGCTCCTGCTGCGTCCCGAGGGCACGCGGACCCCCCTCCCGCCCGGCGCGGCGAAGCTGCCCGCGAGCGGCGAGATGCTGGTCTCGCCCGCGCTCCGTGAGCTGCTCGACTCCCCCGAGGGCACCCTCCTCAAGGAACGGCTCCCCTACAAGGTCGTCGGGACGATCGGCGAGGCGGGACTCATCGGTCCTGCCGAACTTCGGTACGTCGCCCAGGTCGACTTCCTCACCACCGACAACTACGACGGGCGCGGCTCGCGCTACGGCTGGTCGGTGCCCGGGGAGCCGATGAACGCGTTCCTGATCCTCCTCGTCCTCGTCGCCTGCGTCGTCCTGCTGCTCCCGGTGCTCGTCTTCATCGCGACCGCCGTACGCTTCGGCGGCGAACAGCGGGACCGACGGCTCGCGGCGCTCCGCCTGGTCGGCGCGGACACCGCCATGACCCGGCGGATCGCGGCGGGCGAGTCCCTCGCGGGCGCGCTCCTCGGCCTCGCGGTCGGCGCCGGACTCTTCGCCGTGGCCCGGCAGTTCGCCGGCACGGTCACCATCTGGGACGTCAACGCCTTCCCGTCCGACGTCGTGCCGATGCCCTTCCTCGCCGCGCTCGTCCTCGCCGTGGTGCCGGTCGCCTCGGTCGTGGTCACCCTCTTCGCGCTCCGCGGGGTGGCGATCGAACCGCTCGGCGTCGTCCGGTCCTCCACGCCGCGCCGCCGCCGGCTGTGGTGGCGGCTGCTGCTCCTGGCGGCCGGTGTGGCCCTGCTCGTTCCGCTCTTCGGGCAGGTGGAGGTGCAGCAGACCGCCGTCGACACCGTGGGGATCGCGACCGGCGTCACCGTCGCCCTGATCGGCCTCACCACCCTGCTGCCCTGGCTCGTCGAAGCCGGGGTGAAGCGGCTGCACCGGGGGCCGGTGTCCTGGCAGCTCGCCGTCCGCAGGCTCCAGTTGAGCAGCGGCACGGCGGCCCGCGCCGTGAGCGGCATCGTGGTCGCGGCGGCCGGCGCGATCGCGCTCCAGATGCTCTTCCAGGCGATGGAGAACGACTTCACACAGGCCACGGGCGAGGACTCCACACGGGCCCAACTCATGGCCGAGACCGAGGCGAAGACCGGCGACGAGGCCAGGGAGATGATCGCCCGCTTCTCGAGGACCAAGGGTGTCGACGGTGTGTCCGGCACCATCACGTCGCACGTGTGGCGGCCGGGCCCCCTGAAGTCGGGCGAGGAGTTCTCCCCGCTCACCTCGGTCAAGGTCGGCGACTGCGCCTCCCTCCGCGAGTTCGCGAAGCTGCCCTCCTGCACGGACGGCGACGTCTTCATCGCCCTCGCGCACGGCACCCAGGGAGCGCCGCCCGACAGCTGGGTCACGGACACCGCGCAGCCGGGCGCCACGGTCGCCCTGCGGGACCCGGCCGAGCACAAGGGCCCGCTCCCCCGGTGGCGCATCCCCACCACCGCCCGGACCGTGGACTCCCGCCCCGACCCGATGGGCACGTACGAGTTCGGGGTCCTCGCCACCCCGTCGGCCGTCGACGCGGCCCGTCTCGACGACCCCGCCGCGCTGGCGCTGGTGCGGCTCGACCCTGCCGTGCCGGACGCCGCCGAGTACGTACGGAACACGGCGGTGGCCCTCGACCCGACCTCGTGGGTCCGCACACTGAAGAACACCGAGCAGAACTCCCAGTTCAGCAGCGTCCGCACCGGCATCCTCGTCGGCTCCACCCTGACGATGCTCCTGGTGGCGGCGTCACTCCTGGTGACGACGCTCGAACAGCTCAGGGACCGCAAGCGGCTGCTGTCCTCGCTGGTCGCCTTCGGAACCCGGCGCACCACGCTGAGCTGGTCGGTGCTGTGGCAGACGGCGGTGCCGATCGTGCTCGGTCTCGTCCTCGCCGTGGCGGGCGGGCTCGGCCTCGGGGTCGTCCTGCTGAAGATGACGGGGCAACAGGTCCTGGACTGGTGGGTCTTCCTGCCCGTCACCGGGATCGGGATCTCGCTGATCGCGGCAGTGACGCTGCTGAGCATGCCGGTGCTGTGGCGGCTGATGCGGGCGGACGGGCTCAGAACCGAGTAGCGGTACGGGGGTGGGTGCGGAACCGGGCCGTGACGGAAGGGGCGCCGGGAACGTCAGGCGCCCGTGCCCACCACCCGGACCGGAAGGCGCTTCATCGCGCCCCGCAGGGCCTCGGCCAGTTCCTCGAACTCGGCCTGCCGCGCCGCGCCCGTCCGCATGGCGAGGGCGACCTGCCGCGAGGGCGCCGGACCGGCGAAGGAACCGGTGAACAGGGCCGTGTTGCGGGCGGTCTCGACCTTGACGGCCGTGCGCGGCAGCAGCGTCACACCGAGCCCGCCCGCCACCAGCTGGACCAGCGTGGACAGCCCGGCCGCGGTCGTGGTGACCGGCGCCCCTTCGGTGCGGCCGGCCTCGCGGCAGATGTCGAGGGCCTGGTCGCGCAGACAGTGCCCCTCGTCCAGGAGCAGCAGGTTGAGCTCCTTCAGCGCCTCGCGCGGAATGTCGTCGCGGCCCGCCAGCGGATGGCCCTCAGGGGCGACGAGCACGAAGTCCTCGTCGAAGAGCGGCAGTTCGGTCACGCCGGGAACACCGAGCGGCACCGCGAGCAGCAGCAGGTCGAGCCGCCCGGCCGCGAGCCCCTCCAGGAGCGAGGACGTCTGCTCCTCGTGGACCTGGAGGTCGAGGTCCGGGTAGCGGCGATGGACCAGGCTCAGGACGGTGGGCAGCAGGTACGGGGCGACGGTCGGGATCACGCCGAGCCGGAGCACCCCGGTGAACGGGGCCTGCGCCGCCTCCGCCTCCTCCATCAGCTCCGCCACGGCGTCCAGGACGGCCTTCGCCCGCACCGCGAGCCGCTCGCCCGCGGGCGAGAGCAGTACCTTGCGCGTCGTACGCTCGACGAGCTGGACACCGAGTGCCTCTTCGAGAGTCGAAACCGCGGCCGAGAGCGCCGGCTGACTCATCCCGATCGACGCCGCCGCGTCCCTGAAGTGCAGGCACTCCGCGACCGCCGCGAAGGCTCTGAGCTGGGAAAAACTGGGCTGCTTCACACGCCGTGCAGGGATCACTGATAACCACCTTCGATCAACCCAACCGAGTGTAGCTATTTCACTGATCAATGCACTCCGTGCCAGGATGAGACCACGTCCAACCCCCCTCGGAAGGCCCCAAAAGGGACTTCCTCCTGTGCAAGGAGAGCGCGTGCTCACTGTCGGTGACCAGTTCCCCACCTACGACCTGACCGCCTGCGTGTCGCTGGAGAGCGGCAAGGAGTTCGAGCAGATCGACCACAAGTCCTACGAGGGCAAGTGGCGTGTGGTGTTCTTCTGGCCGAAGGACTTCACCTTCGTCTGCCCCACCGAGATCGCCGCCTTCGGCAAGCTGAACGACGAGTTCGCGGACCGCGACGCCCAGATCCTCGGTGTCTCCGGCGACTCCGAGTTCGTGCACCACGCCTGGCGCAAGGACCACGCCGACCTGCGTGACCTGCCGTTCCCGATGCTCGCCGACTCCAAGCACGAGCTCATGCGCGACTGCGGCGTCGAGGGCGAGGACGGCTTCGCCCAGCGCGCCGTCTTCATCGTCGACCCGAACAACGAGATCCAGTTCACCATGGTGACCGCGGGCTCCGTCGGCCGTAACCCCAAGGAGGTCCTGCGGGTCCTCGACGCCCTGCAGACCGACGAGCTGTGCCCGTGCAACTGGAACAAGGGCGAGAACACCCTCGACGCGGCCGCGCTCCTGTCGGGCGAGTGATCTGACATGGCTCTCGACGAACTCAAGTCCGCCATACCGGACTTCGCCAAGGACCTGAAGCTGAACCTCGGTTCGGTGATCGGCAACAGCGAGCTCCCGCAGCAGCAGCTCTGGGGCACGGTCCTGGCCTGCGCGATCGCCTCGCGCTCGCCGAAGGTCCTGGCCGAGCTGGAGCCGGAGGCCAAGGCCAACCTCAAGCCCGAGGCGTACACGGCGGCCAAGTCCGCCGCCGCGATCATGGCGATGAACAACGTCTTCTACCGGACCCGGCACCTGCTGTCGGACCCGGAGTACGGGACGATGCGCGCCGGTCTGCGGATGAACGTCATCGGCAACCCGGGTGTCGAGAAGGTCGACTTCGAGCTGTGGTCGCTGGCCGTCTCGGCGATCAACGGCTGCGGCCAGTGCCTGGACTCGCACGAGCAGGTCCTGCGCAAGGCCGGTGTGGACCGCGAGACGATCCAGGAGGCGGTCAAGATCGCCTCGGTGATCCAGGCGGTCGGCGTGACGCTCGACGCGGAAGCGCTCATCGCCGAGTGAGGCGTGTGACGTGACGAGAAGGGCCCCGGGGTACGTACCCCGGGGCCCTTCTCGTGGTTCCGTCACTTCTTGAGCGCCGCCATCAGGGCGTTCATGTCGTCGGCGAGGTGCACGTCGATCCCGGACAGGTCGCGCCGCTTGGTCTCCTGGAGCGGCGTGCCGTCCGCGTCGTACGCACCGGTCTCGCTGACCGAGATCGACAGCTCCGCCTGGCCGTCCAGGACATGGAGCGAGGCGCCGCCGCTGTCCTCCTCGCGGTCGAAGAACGCCTTCTCCCCGATGCCCGTCATCGGCGTGAGCTCGTCGGTCGTGAACTCGCCGACACGCACCTCGAACTCCGGCTCCGGGTCGGTCACCCGGTGCAGCTGGTAGGAGACCGAGACCGAGTAGCCGGTCTCCTCGGGGCCGAGGGTCAGATAGCAGTACGAGACGTCCAGCGCGTCGTTGCGCTCCGTGGACCCGGGCGAGTCCAGGGACCGCTCACCGAGCGCCGTCGAGAGCGCCTTCAACTCCACCTTCTGACACAGGTTGTCGACCCTCCCGTACCCGCCCAGGTCCACGCCCCGGTCCTGGGTCCGCTCGTACGCGTACAGTCCGCCGGCCCACACCGCCGAGGCAACCACCGCGCCGCCGACCGCCCACAGCCAGGGGCTGCGGGGGCCGCGCGGGGCCCTCGGCTCGGGAGCGAGCACCTGGCCCGCCGGGAAGTCGACCTCGCCCACCAGCTCCGGCTCGGAGATCACGCGTCGCCCCGATCCGCCGCACCGGCCGCCGGGGGCGGCGCGACCTCGTACGCGCTCGCCCCGCGCGGATCCAGCGCACTGAGCATGGCCTGCTCCTGGCTGTACGCGCGGAGGTAGCCGACCACGGTGTTGGTCACCGCCACCAGCGGCACCGCCACCACCGCGCCGCCGATGCCGGCGGTCAGCCCGCCGGCCGCGACCGCGAGGACGACGGCGAGCGGGTGGACCCGGACCGCCCGGCCCAGGATGAACGGCTGGAGCACATGGCCCTCGATCTGCTGCACGGCGAGGACGACGACGAGGACCATCAGGGCGGTGAACACCCCGTTGGTGACCAGGGCGACCACGACCGCGAGGGCGCCGGAGATCACGGCACCGACCAGCGGGATGAAGGCGAAGAGGAAGATGAACACGGCGAGCGGCACGGCCATCGGGACGTCGAGGAAGTAGAGCCCGAGGCCGATGAAGACCGCGTCGATCAGCGCGACGAGCACCGTGCCGCGCACATAGGCGGTCAGTGTCCGCCAGGCCCGGGGTCCCGCGCCCGCGACGCCGGGGCGGGCCTGCGCGGGCACCAGCTTCAGCGTCCACTGCCAGACCTTCTTGCCGTCGTACAGCAGGAAGAGCGTGGAGAACATCGCGAGCAGGATGCCGGTGAGCGCCTCGACGATCACGGTCACGCCCTGGAGTCCGGCGGAGGTGATCTGCTCGGTGTTGGCGCCGACGGTGTCGCTGAGGTTCTTGGCGATGTCGTTGATCTGCTTCTCGGTCACATGGAACGGACTGTCGAGCAGCCACTGCTTGAGCTCTTCGATACCGTCCCGGACCCGGTCGGACAGGTTGTCGATGTTGTCCATCACCTGCCAGACCACGAACCAGCCGACCAGACCCATGATCACGAAGCCGGAGACGGCCGTGAGAGCCGTGGCCACGCCGCGCGGCAGCCCGGCCTGGCGCAGCCACTTCACCGTGGGCTGGAGCAGCGCGGTGATGAGCAGCGCGGCGACGAAGGCGAGGACGACGAGCTGGACCGAGCTGATCACCTTCATCAGCACCCAGACCGTGCCGGCGAGCACGAGCAGCCGCCAGCCGGCCTCGGCCGCGACCCTCATGCCCCACGGGATCGCGGCGACCGGGTCGGGCCGCGCGGCGACGGCGGGGGCGTAGGCCGGCGGGGCGGGCACGGAGACGGCGCTGCTCCCGGTCCACGGCGCCCGCCGCCCGGGCCACCGCGCGGACTCGAAGCTGCTGCCGGCGGCCGGTTCGGTGACCGGCTCCGGGGCCGGTTCGGTGGTCGGCGCCTGCTCGGATGTCTGCGCGGGCTCGGACGTACCGACGCTCTCGTCGGGCACGGCCGACTGCTCGTCCCTCTCGGCGCCTTCGGCGTACGGCTCGTCGAGTCCGCCGGCCCGCTCCGCACGTGCGCGGCGCTCGTCCAGGCGGGCGCCCATGCGGCTCAGGCCGTCGCCCAGCCGGTTCAGCCATCCTGGCAGTCTCGACATGATCTTCCCTCTTCCCCCCGCTCACTCCCCCGGGAGCCCGTGGACCAGAAACCTACACGCACGAAGCCCCCCACCGTAGGACGGTGAGGGGCTCCGCGAGGTTGAGCTCGCCGGTCTAGTACCAGCGGTTGGCCTGCCAGAAGTTCCACGCGCCACAGGGGCTGTCGTAGCGGTTGTTCATGTAGTTCAGGCCCCACTTGATCTGGGTGGCCGGGTTGGTCTGCCAGTCGGCGCCTGCCGTCGACATCTTCGAACCCGGGAGCGCCTGGACGAGACCGTACGCGCCCGAGGACGGGTTGGTCGCGCGGTAGTTCCAGCCGGACTCGTGGTCCACGATGTTGCTGAAGCACTGGAACTGCGAGGCCGGGATCATCTGGCGGGCGATCGCCTTGACCTCGGCGATGGTGTACGACCCCTGGGCGGAGAAGCTCGACGCGTCGCGGACCGAGGAGCGTTCGGCGCGCGCGGCGGCCTCCTTGCGCTCCTGCTCCGCCTTGTCGGCGGCCTTCTTCTTGGCCTCGGCGTCCTTGGCGGCCTGGATGCGGGCCGCTTCCTCCGCGGACTTCTTCACGGCCGAGTCGGCCGCGGCGGCCTGGACGGCGGCCTGCTCCGAGAGCGAGGAGACCTGTACCTGGGCCTGCTCGCCCGCGGGGATGTCCGCGAGCAGCGTGGTGTCGGCCGCGGTGGCCTCGAAGTTGTCGTCCGAGGGCTGGGTGTTGCCCGAGGCAACGCCCACGACGGCGCCGACGGTGGTGACCGCAGTGGCCGAAGCCACCGCGAATCCCCGGACCGAGATCCGGCTCACACGGTTTCCTTCCAGCATCGCCCACGCAGGTGACCAAGCGGGCGAAAATCGTGCCCCTGGCGCTGGTCTCCGACGTAATGGGTCACAGAAGACACGGGCCCGTGGTGCTGTGGGCGGCATACGGCGAACGGTTGTTGAGTTGTGTGGTGCGACACCCCTGAGGGTGCACGTGTGCCGTATGCGGGGCCTGACGGAAGCAAGACTCTGCCGGACGCCGACGCCGCAAGGCAATTCTGCGTTGCGTGTGAAAGCTCACACCTCGTAAGTCACAAGAGTTTTGGCCGATTGGGCGGACAGCACGACGCCGCCCGGCTAAGCTCCTGCGCTTTGCCGGGCGGCGCCAACTCCCGTACGGGTACGGGACTGTATGAACCGGACTTATCGGCTCAGATCTGACCGTCCTCCAGCATCTCGGTCACGAGCGCGGCGATCTGCGAGCGCTCCGAGCGGGTGAGGGTCACGTGGGCGAAGAGCGGATGCCCCTTCAGCTTCTCGACCACGGCGACGACTCCGTCGTACCGGCCGACCCTGAGGTTGTCGCGCTGGGCGACGTCATGGGTCAGCACCACACGGGAGTTCGCCCCGATCCGGGACAGAACGGTCAGCAGGACGTTCCGCTCCAGGGACTGGGCCTCGTCCACGATGACGAAGGCGTCGTGGAGGGAGCGGCCCCGGATGTGGGTGAGCGGGAGGACCTCCAGCATCCCGCGGCCGAGCACCTCCTCGATGACCTCACGGCTCGCCACCGCAGAGAGCGTGTCGAAGACCGCCTGCGCCCAGGGGCTCATCTTCTCGGCCTCGCTGCCCGGCAGATAGCCGAGCTCCTGGCCGCCGACCGCGTACAGCGGACGGAACACCATCACCTTCTGGTGCTGCCGGCGCTCCAGGACCGCCTCCAGGCCCGCGCAGAGCGCCAGCGCGGACTTGCCCGTGCCGGCCCGGCCGCCCATCGAGATGATGCCGACGTCCGGGTCGAGGAGCAGATCGAGTGCGATCCGCTGCTCGGCGCTGCGGCCGCGGATGCCGAACGCCTCCCGGTCGCCCCGGACCAGCCGCACGTTGCCCTCGGCCGTGATCCGGCCGAGCGCCTTGCCCCGCTCGGACTGCAGGACCAGGCCCGTGTGCACCGGAAGCTCGGCGGCCTCCGGGACGTACAGCGTGTCCTGGTCGTAGAGGATGTCCACCTGGTCGGCGGAAAGGGCCAGTTCGGACATTCCGGTCCAGCCGTTGTTGTCCGTGATGGCGAGTTCCGCGCGGTACTCCTCGGCGAGGAGACCGACCGAGGACGCCTTGATGCGCAGCGGCAGATCCTTGGAGACGACCGTGACGTCGTACCCCTCGGCCTGCAGATTCCGCGCGACCGCCAGAATCCGTGAGTCGTTGTCCCCCAACCGGTAGCCGGCCGGGAGCACGCCGGGGTCGGAATGGTTCAGCTCGACACGCAGGGTGCCGCCCAGGTCCCCGATGGGGAGCGGGGCGTCCAGGCGTCCGTACCGGACCCGGAAGTCGTCCAGGAGGCGCAGGGCCGCCCGGGCGAAGTAGCCGAGTTCGGGGTGGTGCCTCTTGGCCTCCAACTCGGTGACCACGACGATCGGGAGCACGACCTCGTGCTCGTCGAAGCGGGACACGGCGTTGGGGTCGGCCAGCAGGACGCTGGTGTCGAGAACATAGGTGCGCCTGTCGGACAAGCGGCGCTTAGTGCTGGTCACCACGGAAGGACAGACCCCCTTTGACGACCCTTGTGAGGTCGGGGCGCGACGGAAGCGGTGTCGCTGCGGGATGGGACCGGGCTCTGGCCACGATGCGCGGGCCGAGCTCCGGCCCTCCGCTCCGTCCGTACATGTCCTGCACGGTCGTCCTGGTGCAACGGGCCTCCCGGGTGGCGGTCTCCGTGCCGCTCACTCTGGAAGGGGTATTCCCTCGAACACCCGCCGCCATGCCATGGCATATGACGACGTGTTCATGAACGACAGGTGACCCGCCCCGCGACGGACTCCCGGCTTCCGGTTTCCCTCAGGTGCCGTAGCGGCGGTGCCGGGCCGCGTAGTCGCGCAGCGCCCGCAGGAAGTCGACCTTGCGGAAGGCCGGCCAGTGGACCTCGCAGAAGTAGTACTCGGAGTGGGCGCTCTGCCACAGCATGAACCCGGACAGCCGCTGCTCACCGCTCGTGCGGATCACCAGGTCCGGGTCGGGCTGGCCGCGCGTGTAGAGGTGCTCGGAGATGTGTTCGACGTCGACGATCTCGGCGAGTTCCTCGAAGCTCGTCCCCTTGTCCGCGTGCTCCAGGAGCAGCGAGCGGACCGCGTCCGCGATCTCCTGGCGGCCGCCGTAGCCCACGGCGACGTTCACGAGTATCCCCGTGTTGTCGTGGGTGGACTGCTCGGCTTCCTTCAGCACGGACTGGGTGCGGGCGGGCAGCAGGTCGAGCGTGCCCACGTGGTTCACCCGCCAGCGGCCGTCGGAGGCCAGGGCGCGCACGGCGTCCTCGATGATGGCGAGCAGCGGGACGAGCTGCTCCTCGGGCCGGTTCAGGTTGTCGGTGGAGAGCATCCAGAGCGTGACGACCTCGACGTCGGTCTCGGCGCACCAGCCGAGCAGCTCCTGGATCTTGTCCGCGCCGGCCTTGTGGCCCTGCTCGGGGGTTCCTCCGGAGGCCTTGGCCCAGCGCCGGTTGCCGTCGAGGATCACACCGATGTGCTTGGGCACCTGGGCATGGTCGAGGCGGCCTTCCACCCGGCGTGCGTAGAGCCCGTACACCAGGTCGCGCAGGTTCACTGTTCTTAACCCCTCCATGCCGCGGCGGTCCCCGAAGCCGCCACATTACTGCGCACGGGTCAATGGCTCCCAGCCCGGGACTGTCACAAGTCCGTGATAAGCAGAGATACGTGACTGATTCCCCCCTGTACCGCGCCTCCGCGGACCGCTACGAGCACATGGAGTACCGCCGCACCGGCCGCAGCGGGCTCAAGCTCCCCGCCGTCTCCCTGGGCCTGTGGCACAACTTCGGCGACGACCGCTCGCTCGATTCGCAGCGCGCGATCCTGCGCCGCGCCTTCGACCTGGGTGTGACCCACTTCGACCTGGCGAACAACTACGGGCCGCCGCCCGGCTCGGCCGAGCTGAACTTCGGCAAGATCTTCGCCCAGGACTTCGCGCCCTACCGGGACGAGCTGATCGTCTCGACGAAGGCGGGCTATCTGATGCACCCCGGCCCGTACGGGGAGTGGGGCTCACGCAAGTACCTGATGTCGTCGCTGGACGCCTCGCTGAAGCGGATGGGTCTCGACTACGTCGACATCTTCTACTCGCACCGCTTCGACCCGCACACCCCGCTGGAGGAGACGATGGGGGCGCTCGCCTCCGCCGTCCAGCAGGGCAAGGCGCTGTACGTCGGTGTCTCCTCCTACAACAGCGAGCAGACCGCCGAGGCCGCCCGGATCCTCAAGGAGATGGGTGTTCCGGCGCTCATCCACCAGCCGTCGTACTCGATGATCAACCGCTGGACCGAGGAGGACGCCCTCCTGGACACGCTGGAGGCGGCCGGCATGGGCTGCATCTCCTTCGTGCCGCTCGCCCAGGGCCTGCTCACGAACAAGTACCTGAAGGGCATCCCGGAGGGTTCGCGGGCCACGCAGGGCAAGTCCCTCGACCCGAACCTGCTCTCCGACGAGGTGCTGCGGCGGCTGCTCGGTCTGGCGGACATCGCCGAGCGGCGCGGTCAGTCGCTGGCGCAGCTCGCGCTGTCGTGGGTGCTGCGCGACGAACGGATGACCTCCGCGCTGATCGGCGCGTCCAGCGTCGGGCAGCTGGAGGAGAACGTGGCCGCGCTGTCCGGGCCGCCGCTGACGGAGGAGGAGCTGAAGGAGATCGACTCCTTCGCCGTGGACACCGAGGGCACCAACATCTGGGCCGGACGGAACTGATCCGCCGCCTCCGGGCACAAAAAACGGGCCGGTCCGTGGGGGGGATACGGACCGGCCCGAGGGGGGGTTTCCACCATAACCCTTCAGAAGGGGAGGCGCGTGCCACGCGTCGCCAATGGTCTCTCTCGGAATTGCCGGACCCCAGTCGGGACAAGGGCCGTGGGGTCTGTTGGCGGGTTTGCGCCCCGGCGTGGCGGCGGGTTCCGTACCTCCCAAGAGGGACCCCCCGGGACGGGCCCGTGGTTGACGGAACCGGGCCGGCCACCGGCCGCGGATCGGCGTCAGGCGGCCTGGGCGGCCTTACGGGCGAGGATCTCGGCCATGAAGCGGTCGCCCCACTCCCCGAGCGGCAGCAGCGCCGTGTTCAGCGCCTCGCCGAGATCCGTCAGGGAGTACTCCACCCGGGGTGGGACCTCCGGGTAGATCTCCCGGTGGACGATGCCGTCCGCCTCCAGCTCGCGCAGCTGCTGGATCAGCACCTTCTCGCTGACGCCCGTGATCCGCCGCTTGAGCTCCCCGAAGCGGGTCGTGCCGTGCGCGTGCAGCGCCCACAGGATCAGTGGCTTCCATTTGCCGCCGACGACGTCGACGGCCGCGTCGAGCCCGCAGTCGTACCCGGTCTTCCCCTTGGCCATCGCCAACTCCTCGATTCGTCCCGACTGTTCGGTCAAGGCGGACAGCCCCTGACCTATTCCGCGCTTACGGTCGATTCATGACCACCCCACCACAGGTCGGCTGGGCGCAGGCCGACGCCCGAAGGATCCACCGCCAGTTCCTGGACGAACCGACCGGCGCCCCGCCGGCGGCGGTGGCCGCCGCGTTGCTCGGCGCGCACGCCCAGGTCCTGTCGGCCGCCGAGCTGTCCGTGGCGCTGCGTACGACGGGGGCGACGCGGGCGGAGGTGCGGGCGGCGCTCTGGGAGGACCGCACGCTGGTCAAGACGTACGGCCCGCGCGGCACCGTGCACCTGCTGCCGGCCGCCGATCTGCCGTTGTGGACGGGGGCGCTCTCCGCGATCCCGTCCGGCGGCGGTCAGCAGCCGCCGGACGTCCGGATGACGGCGGCGCAGACGGACGAGGTCGTGGCGGCGATCGCGGACGCGCTGACCGGGGTGGAGCTGACCGTGGACGAGCTGACGGACGCGATCGTGGCACGCACGGGCTCCTGGGCGGGCGACCGGGTGATGGAGGCCTTCCAGGACAAGTGGCCCCGCTGGCGGCAGGTCACCCACACGGCCGCCCACCGGGGGGTGCTGTGCTTCGGCCGCGACCGGGGCCGCAAGGTCACGTACACCAACCCGGAGGTCCGGCCGCAGGAGGGGACGCGGGCGCTCGGCGAGCTCGTGGAGCGCCATCTGTACGCGTACGGCCCCGCGACCCCGCAGCAGTTCGCCAAGTGGTTGGCGGCACCGGCGGGCTGGGCCACGGGGCTCTTCGCCTCGCTCGCCGGGGACGGCCGGATCGAGGAGGTCTCCTTCGAGGGCGGCACGGCGTGGGTGGTCGCCGGGGACACGGACTTCCCGGACGCCCCGGCTCGGGGCGTCCGGCTGCTGCCGTACTTCGACGCCTTCACGATCGCCTCGCAGCCGCGCGAGCGGCTCTTCCCGGGCGAGGCGTACCGGCGGGCGCTGGCGGGCGGCCAGGCCGGGAACTTCCCGGTGCTGCTGGTCGACGGGGACGTCGCCGGGGTGTGGCACCAGCGCCGGTCCGGGAAGCGGATCGCGGTGACGGTCGAGCCGCTGAAGCGGCTGACCGCGGCCCGGCTGCGGGAACTGGAGGAGCAGGCCGGGCGGGTCGGGGAGGTCCTGGAGGGAAGGGCGGAGCTGACGGTGGGCGAGGTGACGGTGGGGCCCCACGCGTAGTCGGCGAGGTGTCGGTGGGTCCCCACGCGTAGCGCCTCAGGCGCGGCCCCGGCGCAGGAGCGTCACTCCGTCGCGCGCCGCGACGAACTCGTACCCGTACTTCTCCCGCGCCGCGACCAGCTCCGCCTCCTGCTGGTCGAGCGGGTACGGCCAGTGCCCCGGCTTGTACGGCCATGCCTCCGGCGTCCGGTTGTCGTACACGATCCACTCGGCCGTCGGCGGCGGCAGCTGCTTCCGGTCGTACTCGTACAGCCTGCTGTCCACCGGGAAGGTCGGGAAGATCACCACCTCGCAGCGCGAAGTGAGCTGCGGGGCGAGCCGGTTGGACGCGGCGACCGTCGCGCCGTCCGGGATCCGCGCCAGCAGGGCGCGCGCGGCCTCGATGTGTGGGGTGGTCCGCCAGGTGGCCCGCTGGGCCAGCTGCGCCAGGGGGAAGGACGGGATCATCACGACGGTCACGGCGAGCACGGTGGCGAGCGAGGCGCGGACGTTCCGGGCCGAGGTCTCGCGGCTCAGGACGTCGATCAGCCCCGCGAAGACGATCGGCATGAGGATCGCGCTGTAGTGGAAGGCCGTTCCCCAGTGGAAGCCGTTCTCGGAGACCATGCGCCAGGCGAGGGTGGGGACGGCGATCGTCGAGAGCGGTGAGCGCAGGGCGAGCAGCGCGGACGGGGCGAAGACCAGGATCAGGGTCATGGCCTTGATGTCCGGGCGCAGGACGTCGAGCGGGGCGTGGGCGAGCGTGGAGAGCAGCGAGCCGTAGCCGTCGGAGAGGTTGCCGCCGTGGGCGTAGTCCCCGCCCGGGTTGAACGCGGGGAGCAGGAGCTTGATCTCGATCAGGGAGCCGAGCAGACCGGCCGCGGCGGTGGCGATGCCGAGCCGGCGCGGTCCCTTGACGGCGATGAGGACGCCGACGGCGGCCAGGGTCAGCCCGAGATCCTCCTTGACGAGAAGGAGCGGCGCGGCCCAGGCGACGGCGCTGCCCCAGCGCCGGCGGCCGAGCGCTTCGAGGGCGAACGCGAGCAGGGGTACGGCGAGCGCGACCTCGTGGAAGTCGAAGGCGGCGGCGGAGGCGATGCCCCAGCTGAGCCCGTACGCGACGGCGATCGCATGGGCGGCCCGGCGGCCGAGCGCGCGGACGGCCCAGCGGGCGAGGGGGACGACTGCAAGGGCGAGGAGGGCGGACTGGGCGATCAGCAGACAGAGGGGGGAGGGCCAGAGGCGGTAGAGGGGGGCGAGGGCCGCGAGGAGGGGGTGGAAGTGGTCGCCGAGCAGGTTGAAGTCCGGGCCGCGCAAGGGGACGACAGGGGCACGGAATGCGGCGTAGGCGCGGACGGCCTGCTCGAAGATGCCCAGGTCGTAGCCGGTGGTCCGCAGCAGCAGATGGCGGCGCACGGCGACCGTCGCATAGAGGAGGCACAGGGCCGCGGCCCATCCCCAGGGGAGGAGGCCGGGCCGCAGGAGCCGGCGGGTGGGCTGCGCGGCGGCCTCCGCCCGCGACTTGACGGGCAGAATGTCAGTCATTGTCCGCATATGCCTGGATGCTAGGTCGCAAACCTCAGGGGGTCGCGGAGAGCGCGCCGAGAAGCAGTCCGAGCAGGGCGCCGCCGATCATGAAGGGGCCGAAGGGGATCGCGGACTTCCGGTTTCCGCGCCGCGCGACGACGAGGCCGAGCCCGTACAGCGAACCCAAGAGGAAGCCCGCGAACGTACCGGCGAACAGGACGCCCCATCCGTACCAGCCGAGGACCGCCCCGAGGGAGACCGCGAGCTTCACGTCCCCGAAGCCCATGCCGTTCGGGTGGATCAGGAAGAGCACGAAGTATCCGCCGCCCAGGACGAGTCCGCCGAGCAGCGCGTGGAGCCAGGAGCCGGCGTCGTACGGCAGGAGTTCGGCACCGAGGAGGAGCAGCGGGGTGATGGCGGCGAGCGGGAGCGTGAGCTGGTCGGGCAGCCGGTGGACGCGGATGTCGACGGTCGCCAGGAGCACGGCGAAGGGCGCGTACAGGAGCCAGACGGCCAGTTCGGGGCGGGGGCCGGTGGCGGCGGCGAGGGCGGCGCAGGCGAGGCCGGTGACGAGGGACGGGACGAAGGGCGCGGCCAGGGGGCGCTCGGTGGGGGACGCGCAGGCGCCGCACCCCGGGCCGCCGAGCCAGCCGCGCGCGGGGCCCACCAGGGCGTGCCCGGCCTGACAGCTGTCCCGCCACGGCTCCTCCGGCTCGACCGACAGCCGGTACGCGGCGCGCGGCACGAGCAACCCGGCGACGGCGCCCCACAGGGCGGCGACGGCGATCAGCGTGGCGAACACCCGCCGCACCCTACCCAGGGCCGCCGCTACCGTCTCCCCCATGGGGAGACCGGGGAGATGGCGCGACGGAACGGGAAGCCTGCTCGTCGGGGAGGACGCGGTCCCGCTGGAGATCGCGGCCTCCTACCGGGCGCGGCGGCGGGGCCTGCTCGGCCGGGACGGCATCGCGGGCGCCATGCTCATCACCCCGACGAACAGCGTGCACACCTTCGGTATGCGCTTCGTCATCGACGTCGCCTATCTGGACCGGTCGTTCACCGTCCTCGACGTGGTCACGATGCGGCCGGGCCGCCTCGGCATGATCCGCCTGCGGGGCCGGCACGCGCTGGAGGCGGAGGGCGGCGCGATGGCGGGCTGGGGTCTGCGGCCGGGCGTACGGGTCACGGCGGTCCCGAACCGAGCAGAGTGAAGGCGCCGTAGCCGGCCGAGGCGAGGGCGAGCCCGGCGAGGACAAGGACGCGGTTGCGCACCCGGAGCCGTACGAGCGCCACCGCGGCGGGCAGCAGCAGCCCGAACGCGGGCATCATCAGACGCGGCCGGGAGCCGAAGTACGCGGCGCCGATCAGCGAGACGACCACGACCGCGATCGTGTACACGAGCAGCGGCAGGGGATGCTTCTGCCGTACGCAGAGGACCACGAGCCACGCGAGCAGCCCGAGCGCCGCGCACAGCCCGAGGCCGGCCAGCGGTGGCAGCCCCCAGATGAAGCGGGCGAGGGCGACCCCGCCGTCGATGGAGTTCCCCCAGGCGGCCTGGACGTCGAAGTACGCGGTCGGGCTGCCCTCCCGCACCCCGACGTAGACGATGTACGCGAGCCAGCCCAGCGGGGCGATCAGCACCCCGGCCACCATGCGGGCGGGCAGCTTCCGTTCGCGGACGACGGTGACGAGCGCCGTGATCCCGAGGGCGGCGATGAGCGCGGCGGCGGTCGGCCGGGTGAGTCCGGCGAGCACACAGAGCGCACCGGCCAGGATCCAGCGGTCGCGCAGCACGGCCAGGATCGACCAGGCGGCGAGGGCGGTGAAGAGCGTCTCCGTGTACGCCATGGACTGCACGAACGCGGTCGGATACACGCCCCAGAGGACGGCGAGAGCGACGCCGGCCTGCCGGCCCGCCGCATGGCTGCCGACCGCGTAGATGCCCCAGGCGGCGGCGAGCGAGGCGGCCCACGACACGAGCAGGCCGGCGGTGGCGGCGTCGACGGGGAGGACGGTGGACAGTGCCCTCTCGAGCGCCGGGAAGAGAGGGAAGAAGGCGAGGTCGGAGTGGACACTGCCGTTCGGCAGGGTGACCTGGTAGCCGTAGCCGTTCTCCGCGATACGGACGTACCAGACCGCGTCCCAGCGTCCCGTCAGCCGGTGCATCCCGTCCTTGCCCACCACGGCGGCGGCGACGGCGAGGACCGCGAGGCCGATGACGCGGGTGGCGGCGTAGCCGCCGAGGGCGGCGGCGAGTGATTCCTGGGGACGGGGTCGGGTACGAGGACGGGGTCGGTCTGCGGACATGCGCTCGATTATGTCGGTGTCACTCCCAGGGGATCTGCGCCGGTCGTGGGCAGCTCGATCGGCTCGCTCCGGTACACCTCGGGGAGCAGCTGGACGCGGGCGCCGGGAAGGTGCGGGACGCGGGCCTCCACGGCCTCGACGGTGAGGCGGGGCTCCGCCGGATCGTCCGACTCCTCGACGCGGGCCCGGGTCACCAGGCCGTCGGGGGTCGCGGCCCAGTAGGCGGACGGGTTGCGGAGGTCCGTCGCCGGATACAGCACGGTCGTGCCGCTCAGGACGGCGAGACGGAGGGCGGCGGTGGGCTCGTTGGGGGCGGTCGGAGCGCCCGGGGCGGTCGGAGCGTCGGGGGCCGTCGCGGCGTCGCGGGCGGTCCGAGCGTCAGGGGTCGCCGGCGCGTGGGGGGTCCAGACGTCGAGGGAGAGGGCGAGATCGCCCGCGACCGTCTCGTACCCGCAGAGGACAGGGGCGTCCCAGTCGCGGGGTGTCGGGGTCGGTGTCGGGGCCCGCGACGTCCACCCGGCCGACGGGTACGCCGAAGACGTCGGCGAGCGCGGCCGCGAGGGCATGCGGCGCGACCCGGTGGGTGGTCAGGAAGTTGTACGCCGAGCCGCTCATGGAATCCGACGGTCCTGTCCACGGGAGCGGACCATCGGGCGAAGCCGTTCGAGCGCCGTGCGCCGCGCCTTCTTCGTCCGTCCCGTCCGGGCGAGGAGGGTCAGCACGCGCTCCTCGTCGAGGCCGAGTGCGGCCCGGCGTTGCAGCCAGTCCGACCACCCCTCGATGTCGTCCGGGCCGAAGTCCTCGGGCACGACCCCTGCGCACAGCCTCTCGTACACGGCGAGTTCGCGGAGGCGGACGAGCGAGAACGGGCGGGCGGTGGGGGCGAGGGCCGAGACCCAGCTCTTCCGTTCGGCGCCCGGGACCTTCTCCAGCATCAGCACGACGACCGCGGACGCGAGGGCCAGGTCCGTCTCCCACCGCACGGCGCGCAGCAGCAGAGGCCAGGCGGTGGGGGCGGAGGCGGCCCGCCGGTAGAGGGCCCACCGGTCGTGGCCGGGGTCGTGGAGGGCGTCGTGGGCGATGTCGTCAGCGGTGGTGCCGTGGACGTCGGCCGGAGCGGGCTCCCGGGCCGGCTCGTCCTCGGCCAGCCGCTGCCGCAACTCCTCGACGACCTGACGCAGGCGCCCGTCCACGTCGGGGTTCTGACGTGGTTCACCCACCGGGGCGGATCCTTCCGAACTTGGCCGCCATGACCGGACCGAGCTCCTGGACGATGGCGTATCCGGGCTCATGGGGATACGGCAGGTCGTTGAGGAACGAGGTGACGATCACCTCGTCGACCGCGAGGACGCCGCGGCCGATCTGCTCCTCCAGGAAGTCGAGCGTGCGGCGCCAGTCGGCCGCCGCCGGATCCTCCCCGAGGAAGGAGCGCACGGTGTCCTGGACGACGTCCCAGAAGAACACATGCGGCAGCACACCCCCCTGGTTGAACACATGTGCGTCGAACACGCCCCGGAATTCGGGAATCCGGGTCACGAGGTCGCTGACCAGTTGCACGCTCGGGGTCGTCGTCGTCATCAGCACTCCACTCCGGAGCAGTCCTGGCGCCCATTTGCACCAGGATGCGGCATGAGGGGGCCTGTTATCCACAGGGGATGCGAACAGTCCCTCGTCCGTGGATCGTTGGGTCCATGCACGACTTGGCGAGACTGGCCCGCGGCGGGGTGCTCCTGACCGAGTGGGCGTACGCGGCGGGCTGGCAAGGCGGCCGATTGGGGAGGCGACTGCGCGACGAGGGGTGGCAACGGATCTGCCGGGGAGCCTGGGCCGTCCCGGGGAAGGAGGTGGACTGGAAGGTCCGGGCGAGGGCGGTCCAGCTGCTGCGTCCGGAGCTGGTGTGCAGCCACGGCACGGCGGCGGCACTGCACCGTGTCGAGGTCCTGGACGCGACCCGGGAGGTACTGGAGTTCACCGCGAGTCGGCGGGGCGGGGGTGGCTCCGGACGGGCCGATCTGCGCGTCCGCACGACGGGCCGTCTCACCGACCGGGACACCTGCGTCCGGGCGGGGCTGCGGGTCACGAACCCCGCGCGGACGGTGGGCGACCTCATACGGAGCTGCCGCACGCGCGAGGAGGCCGTGGTCGCGGCGGACTCGGCGCTGTCCCGCCGTACGGTCCGGGGCATGCGCCGTGAGCCGCTCGTCCAGCACGACGACCTGGCCGCCGAACTGATCCCGCGTCGCCCGGGCGGCGCACGGGCCCGCCGCTGGCTGCCCCTGACGGATGCGGCCTCCGGCTCCCCGGCGGAGACGGTCGCCCGCCTCCGCATGCACGACGCCGGCCTGCACCCGGAGTGCCAGCCCCTGCTCAGGTCGCGCTCCGGCCGTTCCCTCCACCCGGACTTCTTCTTCCGCGAGGCCGGCCTCGCCATCGAGATCGAGGGCTACGCCTTCCACGGCACGCGCCATGCCCACGACCGCGACGTCCGCCGCTTCAACGACCTCGCGGACTGCCCGGGCGTGCGCCGCGTCCTCCGTTTCACGGCGACGGACGTCTTCCAGCACCCTCAGCGCGTGATCGCGACGATCCGGTCGGCGCTGGGGAGCCTGGGACGCTAACCGCCCGTCGTCCGGGGGAAGGAGATCTCGACCCGACGGTTCTTGGTGCGGCCTTCCTCTGTGCTGTTGTCGGCGATGGGGTAGTCCTCGCTGTACCCACGGATGTCGAACGTCTTCCCCGGGTCCAGGCTCTTCGCCAACTCCTGCTGTACGGCGTCGGCGCGCTGCTTGGAGAGCTTGAGGCCGTGCTCGTACGTACCGAGGTTGTCGGTGAAGCCGAAGACGCGGACCTTGCTGGAGTTCTGCTTGTTGATCTCCACGGCGATGGCGGCGATACGGGCGGTGGCGGCGGGGCCGAGCTTGGCACTGTCCTTGCCGAAGAGCACCTCGGCCTGAAGGGCGAAGGTGACGTCGACGTTGGTGTCCTCACGACGCTGCTCACCGCCTTCCTCCTCGACGATCTGCTTGATGTCGAGGACCTTGGCGGGCGCGAGGGTGGCGCCGTCGGGAAGCATGAGCTCGGGGGAGTTCGCGTCGATCTCGGGGAGTGGGGAGGAGGTGGAGGTGGAGTTGGGGGGATCGTCGGCGAGGGCGGGGGTGGCGGTGGCGAGGAGGAGGACTGCGGTGAGGACGGCGATGCGGCTCGATGTCGTCATGGCTGCCTCAGGAGAGTTTGATGGTGCCTGGGCGGAAGGTGGGCAGCTGGAACGTCACCTCGGCCGTGTTGGCGGGCGGGGCGGGGAACTGCATGAAGACGTTCGTCGAACGGCCCGCTCCGAGATTCGACAGACCGGTCGTGGTCAACGGACGGCCGTCCGTGTCACGCAGGACGTAGTAGCGCTTCTTTCCGACCGAGTCCACGAGAGTCGCACCGCCCAGCGAGCTGCCATGCTTGACGACCTCAGTCTCGTCACCAGCGAGTTGGGACGGAATGACCTGAGTCCCGTCAGAGGTGTTGGACAGCTTTCCGCTGACGGTCAGGAACCCCCCAGCGTCGCGCTTCGCCGACTGGACCGTGAACTCAAGCCCCTGCTGGCCCTTGAGAACCGCCAGCACTTCCGTGGGCTCCTCGGTCTGGGCCCCCTTGTTTCCTTCAGGGGCCCTGGACGTCTGGGAACTCGCGGAAGGCTTCCCCTGCGGAGGCTCGTCCTCGCTGCCGCAGCCGCCGGCGCCGACGGCCAGTCCGGTCGCAATGACGACCGCGAGCATCCCCCTACGGGCCTTCGTCGCGTACCGAACACTCATGAGTTGGGATTCCTCCGCTTGTCAGTCGGCCAGTCGAACAGTGAAGAGATCAGCGGCACTGGGCAGCCGCGGTCGTTCCGGGTCGATCTCCCAGGGATCACCGTCGCATGACAGGCCGAGAATCGGGCCGGGTTCCGTCGGAGTGGGCTCCGGCTCCGGCTCGGGCTCCGGTTCTGACGGGGGTTCGGGAGCTGTGAACGAGCAGCGCGGCTCGAGCACCGCCGTGGCCTCCGCGGTAGCGTGCTGGCCCTCTGTGCCCGGAATGATGGATTCACCCACGGTGTAACGGGTGCGCACCTGCACACGAAATCCCTCGTCTCCAAGGGGCAGGCGCGCACAGCCATCACCCCAGAGGTCCGCGTCGTTCTTGGCGGCGAACGATGCAGCCCGCTCGCAGGCGCGTGACGTCACGTAGCTCTCGCCGTTGAGGAAGCGTTCCCATGCGGTGGGGTCAAGAATGACCTCGAGCCAACCGTCGCGAAGCTGCTCCCGAGCGTCCTGGGCCGCCGCCAACGCGGCAGCGTCGGCAGCCGTCTGTGCCCCGTTGCGGGTCGCGGCCGCCTGACCTACCGCGAAATACGCGAACGCAAGGAAGAGCAGGCCAGCCACCACCGTGATGTAGATGGGGAAGGCCTGCCCAGCGTCGCCGGTTCGGCGATCGGTCACTCGCCTCCGCCACCGCCGGTCAAGCTCGCGATCTTGGTGCTGATCGCATTCTTGATGTCCTGACCAATGCTCGTGCCCGAGATCGCGATCACGATCGCCACCACGACCACGATGATCCCCAAGTACTCGACCGCCGTCTGCCCCCGGTCCCGGGACCTCTCGCGCACCCAGCCGCCGAAGCGCACCTTCGCCTTCGTCACGGCCTTCAGCATGACGTCGCTCATGGTGGTCCCCTCCGGATGATTCGTACGTCCCCGTGCCGATGCCGATCGCGGCCCGCGCACGGTACGCCCCCACCCCCTCCTCCCCCAAGGGCCCGTAGGCCCAAACGCGGGCCCATTTCACGACGCCGTCCTCGTGCCCAGCCAGACCGCTATCGCCTCGCTGCGCGTCGCGCTGTGGAGCTTCGCGAAGATGCGGTTGATGTGGTTCTTGACCGTCTTCTCGCTGATGAAGCAGGTGTCGGCGATCTGGCGATTGCTCAGGCCCGATGCGATCAAGTCCATCACCTCCCCCTCCCTCACACTCAGTCCGAACCGTGCCACATCCGATTGCATCTGCGAAGCGATTCCGCGAAATCGCAATGAATTCGAGACGATTGGCCCCGCGCCACCATGTGCAGTCGCACCCCGCACCACCCCGAGCACCGCGTTCGCCGCCGTCGGTGTGAAGCGGGCGCGGCCGGACGCCACGTCGTGGACCGCCGTCAGGAGTTCCTCCGAGGTGAACTCGCCGTGCACCAGGTAGCCGCCCGCCCCCAGCCTCAGCGCCTCCCGCACGATCTCGCTCTCCCCGCTGTACGTCAGCATCAGCACCGCCGACAGGCGGACCAGGTGCGGCAGGGCCGTCAAGCCGTCGACGACCGGCATGCGGACGTCCAGCAGCACCACGTCCGGGCGGTGGTGTTCCGTCAGGGCCACCGCCGTGCGGCCGTCGGCGGCCTCGGCGACCACCCGGAGGTCCCCGTCGGCGCCGAGCAGGGACCTCAGGCCCGCCCGTACCACCGGGTTGTCGTCCGCGACGAGCACCGTGACCGTCCTCACCGCGCCACCCCCTCGACCGGGAGCTCCAGCCGGACCTCCGTGCCCTTCACGGCCCCGCCCCGTCCGATCCGGAGCCGCGCCCCGACCCCCGCCGCCCGTTCCACCATGCCGACCAGGCCGAAGTGGCCCGTCCTGCGCAGGCCGTCCAGGGTCGTGCCCGGGGGCAGGCCGCGGCCGTCGTCGCGCACGCTGATGCGGAGCAGGCCCGCGACGACGCCGGCCGAGACCTCGACGCGCGTCGGCCGGGCGTGCCGGCCCGCGTTCTCCATCGCCTCCGAGGCGATCGTGAGCAGCTGCCGGGCCACCGCGTACGGCACGGGGGGTACGAATCCGGACCCGACCCCCTGGTAGTGGGCCTCGATGCCCGAGCGACGCGCGAAGTCCGCCACCCGGGAGGTCAGTTCCGACGGAAGGTCGATGTCCACTCCTCCGTACGACTGTCTCCGCAGGTCCGCCAGGAGCTCGCGCGACTCGGCCGCCGCCCTCCGCGCCGAGCGCGCCACGACCTGCGCCTGCTCCCGCGGATCCGGCGCCCCCGCGAGACCGTCCGCCGCCAGCGCCAGGCCGTGCAGGGTCTTGGCCACCGAGTCGTGCATGTCACGGGCGAGCCGGGCCCGTTCCTCCTCGACCGCCTGGGCGGCGGCGAGGCGGGCCCGTGCGTCCGTGAGGGCCTGCGTGGCCGCCCCGAAGCGGAGCAGCAGGTTCCTGAGCGTCACCCCGAGCGCGCCCGTGATCACGCACAGGCCGGGGAGCAGGGTGGCCTCCCCTACGCTCATGGCCGGGTGCCGTGGGTCGGCGGCGTGGATGGCCAGCAGGATCAGCGACTGGAGGCAGGCGAAGAAGGCCGCGCCGCGCCAGCTGTAGGCGAGGCCCGCGAGCAGGGGCGTGCAGACACTGACGTACCCCAGGGTGCTCTGCGGGCCGGCCGTGACGAGGAGCAGCGAGCCGAAGAGGGTGTCCGCGGCGAGCAGCGCCGGGTGCCTGAGCAGCAGCGGGCCGAACCGTTCCCAGTCCCGGAACATCACGTACGAGCCCATGAAGGTGATGAGGACGGCGGCGCCGACGAGCCAGGTCGCGAGGCCGTCCGCCGCCCCGAGCAGGGCCACCGGGCTCGCCAGAGCGATCATGGCCAGGCGGAAGCCGAAGACCTGGCGGCACATCGCCTGGAGGGCGTTCACCTGGAGGTCCGCCCCGGGAGCAGGGACCGTCACCGTCCTCACTCTCCCGTGATCGAGCCGAAGTTCGTCCCCGTCCCCAGGAACAGCCCCGCGCCCAGCAGGATCATCGTCGCCGGGACCATCAGCGTCGTGATCACCATCGTCGCCTTGGGGACCGCCTTCGCCGCCTTCCGCCGGGCGTTCTGCGCGTCCGTCCGCCGCATGTCGTTGGCGATCTGGATGAGGGTCTCGACGATCGGCGCGCCGAGTTCCTCGCCCTGCTGCAGCGCCGTGACGAACTGGGCGACCTGCTCGCTGTCGTTCCGTCGGCGCAGTTCGTCGAAGGCCTGCCGGCGGCTCACGCCCATGTCCATCTGGCGCAGTGTGATCCTGAGTTCGTCCGCCCAGGGGCCCTCGTACTTGTCGGCCACCCGGTCGAGCGCCTGCCGGAATCCGAGCCCGGCCGAGACCACCACCGCCAGCACGTCGAGGAAGTCCGGCAGGGTCCGCTCGATCTGGTCCTTGCGGATACGGATCGCGGACCAGATGCCGACCTCGGTCCAGAAGGCTCCGAAGGCGAACAGCAGCAGCGCGACGATCACATCGCCGTTGGAGAGCATGACGAGACCGCCGAGGCCGCCGAGGAACCCGTAGACGGCTCGCCGGGCTCCGTACCGGTCTATGGTCAGGCCACCGGGGTTGCCCGCCAGGTCGATCCGGCGCCGGACGGCGTTGACCCGCTTGGGTCCCATCGCGCGCAGCACCGCGGCCGAGTACCGCATCCCGAGCCGGTCCACGGCGGAGTCGACGGCCCCGGTGCGGGTGGAGCCGACCTCCAGGGCGAGCTGCAGGTCGCCGGGGAGCTTGGCGTCCGCGCGGTAGAGGCGGATGCCGTAGAAGATTCCGGCGACCGACAGTCCGGCGCACAGGGCGAGGAGAAGATCCATGGGCCGGCCCCTCAGACGTCGATCTTCGAGAAACGGCGGATGACGACGAAGCCGACCACGTACAGCGCGAACGCGGCGACGACGGCGAACTGGCCGAGGCCCGAACCGGTCATCCGGTCCAGGGCGCCCGGCTGCATGTTGTCGATCAGGAGCAGCGAGCCGATGCCGATGACCGGCACCGCGTACGCCGTCATGCTCACCTGCGACAGCTGTGTACGGACCTCCCGCCGCGTCTCCTTACGCTCCTCCAGCGTCTCCGTGAGATTGCGCAGCGAGGAGACGACCGTGCCGCCCGCCTTGTTGGCGAGGACGAGGGTGGTGACGAGGACGACGAGTTCGCGGGAAGGGAGGCGTTCGGCGAGCTCGCCGAGGGCGTCGTCGATGGAGGTGCCGACCGCGAGCTGCTGGGCGACCTTCTCCAGCTCGTCGCCGGCCGGCGACTCCATCTCGTCGGCGGCCATGCTGAGCGCCATCCGCAGCGCGAGTCCGGCCTGGGTGGCGTTGGCGAGGATGCGGGAGAGCTCGGGGAGCTGGTTGATGAACTTCTCGATCCGCTTCTGCCGCTGCCAGTTGAGGAAGCCGATGGCCACCCACACACCGAGGAAGCCGCAGATCGGGCCGAAGAACGGCGACAGGACGGCCTGACCGATCGCCCACAGCGCGGCCACGGTGGCCGTCATGGCGACGACGAACTCTCCCGGGGTCAGGTCCAGGCCGGTGGCGGAGATCCGCAGCTCCAGCTTCCGCCCGAACGCGGTGCGCCGGACGCGCCGGTCGATGCCCCGGAAACGGCGTCTGCGACGGCCCGTGCCCTCCGGTTCGCCGGTCTGGGTGAGGCGGGCGACCAGGGCGGCACGCTGGGCGGCCCCGCTCGCGTACGTGTGGACGCCGAGCACGCCGAGGACGCAGCAGAGCAGCGCGACGCCGACCACCAGCCAGGTGAGGTCGTTCATGTGGAAGGTCCCCCTACTTCGCTTCTCGGGTGGCGAGCTGCTCGTCGGTCGCGGCGACGCCGAAGGCCTGGGGGATCGGCTGGCCCGCCATGTACAGCCGGTCGGCGACCCGTCGTGGCAGCGGGTGGTACTCGTAGGCCCCGTACACCCGTCCGTCGGCCGCGAGCGGCTGGGCGCGGAAGCGGCAGACGGTGGCGAGGGTGAAGCGTTCGCGCCCGTTCGACGCCAGGATGGCGATCTCGGTGATGCGGCGGGTGCCGTCGGCGTGCCGGGTGAGCTGGACGAGGACGTCGACGGCGCTGTTGATCTGGTCCCTGAGCGCCTCGAAGGGGACCTTGACCTCCGACATCGAGGCGAGGGTCTGGAGCCGCATCAGCGCGTCCTCCGCCGAGTTGGCGTGGACGGTGGCGAGCGAGCCGTCGTGTCCGGTGGACATGGCCTGGAGCATGTCGAGGGTCTCCCCGCCGCGGACCTCTCCGACGATGATGCGGTCGGGGCGCATGCGCAGGGAGTTGCGGACGAGGTCGCGGATGGTGACCTGGCCGCGGCCCTCGATGTTCGGGGGCCGGCTCTCCAGGCGGATGACATGGGACTGCTGGAGCTGGAGTTCGGCCGAGTCCTCGATGGTGATGACCCGCTCGCCCTCCGGGATCAGCCCGGAGAGCGCGTTGAGGAGGGTGGTCTTTCCGGTGCCGGTCGCGCCGGAGACGATCACGTTGAACTTCGCCTGGACGAGGCCCGCGAGCAGGAACAGCATCTGTTCGTCGAGCGAGCCGAGGCCGATCATCTCCCGCAGGGTGTACGCGCGGGGGAAGCGTCGGATCGTCAGCGTCGCCCCGGTCAGCGAGAGCGGCGGGATGATCACGTTGACGCGTTCGCCGGAGGGCAGCCGGGCGTCGACCATCGGATTGGACTCGTCCACACGCCGGTTGACGGTGGAGACGATGCGTTCGATGGTCTGCATCAGCTGCTCGTGGGAGGCGAAGCGGAGCGGCAGCAGCTCGACCCGGCCCGCCCGCTCGATGAAGATCTGGTCGGGGCCGTTGACCATGATCTCGGTGATGGAGGCGTCTTCGAGGAGGGGTTCCAGGACGCCGAGGCCGAGCGCCTCGTCGACGACGCGGCGGATCAGCTGGGCCCGCTCGACGGTGGAGAGGACGGGGCCCTCACGGCTGATGATGTGCCCGAGGACGCGTTCGAGGCGGGCCCGCCGCTCGGCGGCGGCGAGGGCCGACATCTCGGTGAGGTCGATCTCCTCCAGGAGCTTGGCGCGGAAGGAGGCGACGAGATGACCGTCCTCGCGGCCTCCCGGGCCGTTCTCCTCGGGGGTGCTGATGCGTGCCCGCAGGCTCATGGCTGATCCTCCTCGGGCAGGGGCAGGGTGGCGCTCTTCCGTACCGTTCCGAAGTCCCAGAAGGGGACGACGGACGGGATGTCCACGGTCACCGTGGCCGTGACCTCGTCGCCCTCCCCGGCCGCGGCGTGGACGGAGCTGCGTCCGGCGATCCAGCCGCTCATCGCGGACAGACCCGCCGTCTGGGGATCGAGCGTGGTCTCGTCGTGCGAGGCGGCCCGGGCCGCGGCGCGCGCCCCCGTCCCCGCCTGCTGGGCGGCGTACGCGGCGAGTCCGAGCTGGATTCCGGCGAGGGCGACGAGCAGCAGGACGGGCAGGAAGCCGAGGTACTCGACGGCGGCCTGGCCCCGGTCGCGGTCCGCGCGCCTCACGACCCGTCCCTGTCTTCCCGTACGGCTCCGGCCTCACCGGTCACCGTGAAGGGGAAGCTGATGGCCCCCGGGAACAGCACGGGCACCTTGAGCCGTACCGTCGCGTGGACCATCCCGCCCTCCGGCGCGCACCCCACGGAGGCCCCGGACGCCCACGCCCCCTCCAGGTGTCGCATCCCCGCCCCCTGGCAGTCGCCCTCCACCGCCCCGGCCCGTACGGCCTCGTCGGCCGCGTTGCCCGCCAGCGTGAAGGTGTATCCGACCAGGACGCACTGCCACAGCAGTACCAGTGTCAGCACGATGAGCGGCACCATGCCGAGGAACTCGATCGCCACCTGCCCTTTGTCGTCCCGGTACGCCGGCATGGCTCAGCGCCCTTTCCCGCGGCGTCGCAGGCCGACCGATCCCCGGTCGTCCCCGCGAGTGAGGGCGAGCTGCCTGCCCGGACCGCGCGGAGCACCGCCGTCGGGTGCCTGGACGAGGCCCAGTTCCCCGGCGAGCGACCACAGCGCCTGCTTCACCGTCGAGCGGGCGTCCAGCTCGTGCATCCGGCCCGCGTCGACGACGCCCTGGAGTTCCTTGAAGTTGGCGGGGACCACGACGCCCGCCAACCGGGTGCCGGTGATCTTCTGGATGAGGGCGGGCTGGATCTCGGTGGAGCGCGTGTACCGGTTCACCAGGACGGTGCTCTCCTCCGCCTTGCGGATCTGGAGGCGGTCCCACATCCGTACGATCCGCTTCGCGGCCCGCACCGCGACCACGTCGGGGGTGGTGACCAGGAGCGCCGTGTCGGCCATCTCGACGGCGACGGCGCTCGCCCCGGTGACGTGGGTTCCGCAGTCGACGACCACGACGTCGTAGCGGGAGCGGAGCGCGCCGACGATCTGGCGGGCGGAGCGGTCGGCGACCTCCTCGCCGCGTTCGCCCTCGGCGGGGGCGAGGAGCAGGGCGATACCGGTCTCGTGGGTGTAGAGGGCGTCCTGGAGGACGCGGGGCGAGATGTCGTCGACGGCCGCGAGGTCGGCGACCGAGCGGCGGAACTGGACGTCGAGGTAGGAGGCGATGTCGCCGCCCTGGAGGTCCATGTCGACGAGGGCGACGTTCCGTCCGGACGCCCGGGCGGCAAGGGCGAGTTGGACGGCGGTGACCGTGGTCCCGACGCCGCCCTTGGCGCCGCTGACGGTGACGACGGTGCCGCCGGGTCCGGCGAGGACGTCGGCGCCCGCGCCGAGGTGGCGCCGGACACCGGCGGACCACTGGGCGGCGGCCTGGACGCGGCTGGCCAGCTCCTCGTAGCCGAGCGGGAGGGTGACGAGGCCCCGCGCGCCGGAGTCCATGGCGGCCGAGAAGAGCACGGGGCTCGCGTCGGCGGTGATGAGGACGACGCCGACGGCGGGGAAGCGGAGCGCGACCTCGCGGACGAGTTCCAGGGCCGGGACCGGGCCGATCCGCTCGTGGACGAGGACGACTTCGGGCAGCTCGTCGAGGGACTCGGCGGCCAGCCTGGCGAGGGTGTCGACGAGATGGGTGGAGTCGGCGACGGGGGCGGCGGGTTCGGCGTCGGGGAGCTGGCTGAGCAGCGTGACGACCGCCCGGGCCGCGTCGGGGTCGGCGACGGCCGGCAGGATCCTGGTGGTCATACCGGCCTCACTTGTCCTTGTCGAGCGTGTAGGTGCGGTCGCGCGGGTCGACGGTGGGCTCGCTGCCGGGTGCGACGAGGGCGAGGCGTACGTGCTGGGCGAAGGACTCGGCGTAGGCGACGCGCTGGGTGTCGAGCGTGGAGAGCGCGAAGGTGATCGGGACGGCCTCGGTGGCGCGGCTGCCCCGGTCGTCGCGGTCGCTGATGGGGGTGAGTTTGCCGACGTCCAGGACGCGGGCGTTGCTGACGATCATCTTCGACTGGGCGGGCTGCCCGTTCTTCTCGCCCTCGAAGGTGGCGTAGATGTTGACCGTGGCGCCGGCGGTGATCTTGCCGGCGACTCCGGTGGCGGCGTCGATCATGATGGCGATCTCCTGCTGGCCGGGCTGGAGCGCCGGGCGCTTGACGATCATGTCGGACTGCAGCAGGGAGCCGGCCTCGAGGGTGGTGACAGCGATCTTGCCCTCGATCTGGGCGAGGTCGGTGACGGCGTTGTCCGAAAGCCATCGCTTCGGCATCGAGATCTCTTCGAACTGCCGGGCGTTCAGAGGGGTGTAGGGCGCCACTTCGCTCTTGACCTGGTACGCCTTCACCTCGGGTCCGACCTTGGAGTTGACGTCGCCGATGACCGACAGGACTCCGGCGAACGCGCCCAGGGCGCACAGGACGGACAGCAGCAGCAGTATGACGCCACGACGCTGGCGGGAGTTCATGCCGTACAACCTCGATCGGTTCCGTGTGACTCGGCGGACAGGGGGTCAGCGGACAGGGGATGTGAGCGCCCGGGGTTCGGCCGAGGCGGTGGGCGGCGCGGTGGTGGGCGGTACGGGGGCGGGCAGCGGGGCGGAGCAGAATCCGCAGCGGTCGCCGATGAGTTCCATCCGGCACCAGTGGCAGGTCTCGCGCCGTACCGAGGAGACCAGGTGGTGGAGGACCGCGATGTCGGGCAGGTGGGCGGCGAACTCGACCAGCCGGCCGGTGCCCCACCAGCGCGGCGACTCGGCGGGCAGCGGGGCCTCCTGGACTCCCTGGACCTGCCATCGGGGTGCGAGGGTGCCGGTGGGCCAGTCGGTCTGCAGCTGTCCCCTGGCCAGGAGGAGCTGGGTGGCGAACTCGGGTCCGGCGGGCGGCTCGGCGCCCGGTGCGATCCGGACGAGCTGCGGGACCGGCCCGGCGAGCACGGCGAACTGCGCGCCCGGCATCCAGCCCTTGAGGTGGGACTTCAGGCTGACCGGTACGCGGTCGAGCTTGGCGACGGAGCCGAGGACGGCCCCGGCGTAGATGTAGTGGGCGAGCAGCCGGGCGGCCGAGGCGACGACGCCGGGGCTGAAGTCGCAGACGGACAGCTGCCGCAGCTGCCGGGCGAGCACGGCGGTGCCCAGCGGCGGCAGATCGGTCTTGACCAGCGCGATCCGGTCGCTCTCCAGGAGGGCCCGTACGGCGTGCAGCCGCTGCTCCGTGGCGGTCGGCAGGGAGGAGGGGCAGACCACGACCACATGCCCGTACCGGTCGAGGAGGAGCTGCAGATCGGCGACCGCGGAGGCGAGGGGCTGGGTCCCAGGTGCGGGCAGGACGGCTGCGGTGGGCGTCTGCTGGTCGGTCGGTGGCAGCACCAGATCGGCACTGGTGACCGCGATCGCTGTCGGCACGTCGGGCTCCCCGTCCCCATGTCCCCATGACTCACTGCGTTCACTGCGTTACTGCACAGCGCGATGCTTCTGCACCTTATCCACGACCTGCGGGCTGGTGAACACACAATCCGCCAAGCGCGGGGAGATTTCTGGGCCCGCGCGGCCCTTGCACTGGGCCCGGCGGTGGGTCCCAGGGCCCAAGCGCCAACTCCCCGCTCCTTCCAGAGGTCTTGACAACTCGATTGGTCTGGACCAGCTTGTCCCCCAGCGGTGGCCACCGTTCCGACCCCTCCACACCCCCAACTCCCCCACCGGAGGCAGCAAGTGGACCGCACCACCACACGCTCCCGCAGATGGATCGGCGGCGCCCTGGCGCTGGCCGTCGGCTCCGGACTCGTCCTCGTCGGCGGCGCAGGCACCGCTCAGGCCGCGGACGTCAACGTCGCCAAGAACGCGGGCTTCGAGTCCGGGACCGCCAACTGGACCTGCTCCGCGGGCAGCGGCACCGCGGTCTCCTCACCCGTGAGGACCGGGGCCGGCGCCCTCAAGGCGACCCCGGCGGGCCAGGACAACGCCCGGTGCAGCCAGGTCGTCACGGTCAAGCCCAACTCGACGTACACCCTGAGCGCCTGGGTGCAGGGCGGGTACGCCTACCTCGGCGCGAGCGGCACCGGGACCACGGACGTCTCCACCTGGACCCCCGACAGCTCCTCCTGGAAGGAGCTGACCACCAGCTTCACCACCGGCGCGAACACCACCTCGGTGACCGTCTACACCCACGGCTGGTACGGACAGGCCGCCTACCACGTCGACGACGTCTCCGTCTTCGGCCCCGACGGGGGCGGCGGAACCGACCCCGACCCGGTCGTCCCGGCGACCCCGGCCGGCCTCGCCGCCGGCACCGTCACCTCGTCCTCCGTCGCGCTGAGCTGGAACGCGGTCTCCGGAGCCACCGGCTACAAGGTGTACCGCGACGGCGCCCTCGCGCAGACCGTCTCCGGCACCTCGGCGACCGTGACGGGCCTCACCGCCAACACGACGTACCAGTTCCAGGTCTCCGCGACGAACGCGGCGGGCGAGTCGGCCAGGTCCACCGCCGTCTCCGCCCGGACCGGCACCACGAACCCCGGCCCCGGCCCGTCCGTCCCCAAGCACGCGCTGACCGGCTACTGGCAGAACTTCAACAACGGCGCGACCGTCCAGAAGCTCCGGGACGTCCAGGCGCAGTACGACATCATCGCCGTCTCCTTCGCCGACTCGACCACCACGCCGGGTCAGATCGTCTTCAACCTCGACCCGGCCGTCGGCTACGCCTCCGTCGCCGACTTCAAGGCCGACATCGCGGCCAAGAAGGCGGCCGGAAAGTCGGTCATCGTCTCGGTCGGCGGCGAGAAGGGGAACGTCACGATCAACAGCGACGCCTCCGCGACCGCCTTCGCGAACAGCGCGTACGCCCTCATGCAGGAGTACGGCTTCAGCGGCGTCGACATCGACCTGGAGCACGGCATCAACTCCACGTACCTGACCAAGGCGCTGCGTCAGCTCTCCGCCAAGGCCGGCTCGGGGATGGTCCTGACGATGGCGCCCCAGACCATCGACATGCAGAACACGGGCACCGAGTACTTCAAGACCGCGCTCGCCGTGAAGGACATCCTCACGGTGGTCAACATGCAGTACTACAACAGCGGTTCGATGCTCGGCTGCGACGGCAAGGTGTACAGCCAGGGCTCGGTGGACTTCCTCACCGCGCTCGCCTGCATCCAGCTCCAGGGCGGCCTCGACGCCTCGCAGGTCGGCCTGGGCGTGCCCGCATCGACGCGTGGCGCGGGCAGCGGCTACGTGGACCCGTCGATCGTGAAGAACGCATTGGACTGCCTGGCCCGTGGCACCAACTGCGGCTCCTTCAAGCCCTCGCAGACCTGGCCGAACCTGCGCGGCGCGATGACCTGGTCGACCAACTGGGACGCCACGGCCGGCAACGCCTGGTCCAACGCGGTCGGCCCGCACGTCCACAACCTCCCGTGACGACGGGCGCGAATCAGCGCAGCGCCGCCGCTCCCCCGGCGGCGCTGCGCCGTGCCCTCACGGCTGCCAGTACCGGTTCAGGACCACGTCCAGCTGCAGCGCCCACTCGTCGACCCGGGCGGCACGGCGGCCGTCGAGGTCGCAGGCGTAGGTGGAGCCGTCGTACAGGCTGACGGTGACGCGCAGGCCCCGGCCGCGCCGGGTCCGCTCGTACGCCACGGCTCCGATCTCCGCCCAGGCGAACTCGGCCTCGACGTCCGAGACCATGAAGACCACTCCGTCGGCGTCGACGTCGATCCCCGACGTCCTGTCGGCGGCGACGAACGTCGGCGCGGGCCCGGGCGGAACGAGGGGCTGCGGCGGTACGACGACGGTGGGCTGCGCGTGCACGGGAAGCGGGACGGCGTCCTGGACACCGGATCCCATGGCGGGGACGGCGTCCTGGACATCGCGTCCCGCGTCCCCGGCATCCGGCCCGGGCACCGGGAACGGAGCAGGAGCCGGGGTCGGAGCAGGAGCCGGGGTGGAAGCAGGAGCAGGAGCCGGGGCCGGAGTCGGAGTCGGAGTCGACACCAGCGTCGGCACCGGCGCCACCGCGAGGTCCCCGTCCCCCGCCAGCGCGTCGAGGAGCTGCTCCGGCGTGGGCCGTTCGGCGGGGTTCTTGGCGAGACAGCGCCCCACAAGACCGCGCAGCGCCTCCGGTACGGAGCCCAGGTCCGGTGCCTCGTGGACCGTGCGGTACATCAGGCCCATCGGGGTCCCGTCCCCGAACGCCCGCCCCCCGGCCGCCGCGACGAGGACGCCACCGAGCGCGAACACGTCGGCGGCACCCGTCACCTCCTCGCCTAGGGCCTGCTCAGGGGCGAGGTATCCGGGGGTGCCGAAGGCCGATCCCGTGGCGGTGAGACGGGTCGACTCAAGGGCCCGGGCGATCCCGAAGTCCAGGACCCGGGGGCCGTCGGGGGCCATGACGATGTTGCCGGGCTTGAGGTCGCGGTGGACGAGCCCGCAGGCGTGGATGGCCTCCAGTGCCTCGGCGAGCGCGGCGCCCAGCATCCGGAGCCGCCGCTCGTCCATCGGTCCCTCGGCGGTGACGAGTCCGGCGAGGGTGGGTCCCGGGACGTAGGCGGTGGCGAGCCAGGGCGCCTCGGCGTCGGCGTCCGCGTCGACGACCTGCGCCGTGTGGAAGCCGCCGACCCTGCGGGCGGCGACGATCTCGGCGCGGAAGCGTTCGCGGAAGCCGGGGTCGGCGGCGAGTTCCGGCCGGGCGACCTTGACGGCGACCGCGCGGCCGCCGCGCGAGCGCGCCAACCAGACGGTCCCCATGCCGCCTTCGCCGAGCTTGCGTTCGATCTCGTACGTGCCGATCAGCGTCCCCACGCGGGACAGTATCGCCGACGCCTACCAGGGCAGTTCGCGCACCTGCTGGACGCACAGCACGACGAAGAGCAGCCCGGCCGCGCCGAGCATGACGTTGCTCAGCGGCCCGTTGCGCCATGCGGCGGGTGTACGGGAGGAGTTGAGGAGCCGGATCAGGGTCAGCGCCAGGAACGGCATGAAGAACGCGCCGATCACGCCGTACACGATGACCAGGCCGAACGGCTGGTCCAGAAAGAGCAGCGCGATCGGCGGGAAGGTCAGCCAGAGGAGGTACGCGCGGAACGGCAGCGACTTGTCGCGGTCCGTGCCGGCGGGCACGAGCGCGGGCCGGTAGTGGGCCACGAAGTCGGCGAACATCAGGCTGACGCCGTGCCACACCCCGATGAGCGAGGTGAAGGAGGTGGCGAAGAAGCCGACCAGGAAGAGCTTGGCGGTGGCGTCCCCATACCGGTCGGACAGAATGCCGGTGAGGTCGAGCAGGCCCTTGTCGCCCTTGGCGATGGCGACGCCGGAGGAGTGCAGCAGCTCGGCGCCGACGAAGAGCATCGCGACGACGAAGATGCCGGTGGTGAGGTAGGCGACGCGGTTGTCGAGCCGCATCACCTTCATCCAGCCACTGTCCCGCCAGCCCTTGGCGTTGATCCAGTAGCCGTACGCGGCCAGGGTGATGGTGCCGCCGACACCGCCGATCAGACCGAGGGTGTAGACGAGGGAGCCGTCGGGGAGCACGGGGGCGAGACCGGCGAACGCCTCGCCGAGGTGGGGCGTGACCCGGATGGCCAGATAGACGGTGACCACGAACATCACGCCGACCAGGACGGTCATGACCTTCTCGAAGACGGCGTACCGGTTGAACCAGACGAAGACGAGACCGACCAGACCGCACAGCACCGCCCATGCCTTGAGGTCCATGAGGTCGGGGAAGAGCGCGCCGAGCGGCAGGGCGCTGGAGGACATCGCCGCCGCACCGTAGACGAAGCCCCAGACGACGACGTACCCGACGAAGTAGACGGTGGTCCACGAACCGAGGCTGCGCCAGCCGTCGAAGAGGGTGCGGCCGGTGGCCAGATGCCAGCGGCCGGCGGCCTCGGCGAGGGAGATCTTGACGAGGCAGCCGATGACGGCCGCCCAGAGCAGGGTGTAGCCGAACTTCGAGCCCGCGACCAGGGTCGCGACCAGGTCACCGGCGCCGACACCGGTGGCCGCGACCACGATGCCTGGGCCGATGTACCGCCAGGAAGCCTTGCGCGGGCGGGCGTCGGCGTCGCCGGTGCCCTCCTCCTGAGCGACCTCCGCCATGTCCGACCGCCTTTCACCCGCCCGATGTGGTCTGCTGTGTGACCTGTTGCGTGATCCAGGTCACCAAAGCGGCTGTGGCGCGACGGCGCAAGAGGGCATGGCCGAACCGCGCTCTTGACCAGTCCATGTCACGGCCGCACGATGTGCCCGGACACCCCGCACAGCCTGTCGCACACCCCCACACTCCCCACCCAGGAGACAGCATGCGACTTCGAACCCGCGGAAGAAGGTCCGCCACCCTCGCGGCCCTTCTGGCGCTCGCCCTCGCGGCGCCGCTCTCCGCAGGCGCGTTCCCGGCCGGAGCCGACTCGGAACCGACCGCCGCCACCGAGGAAGTGATCCGCCAGTACGAGATCCATGGCCCGTCCACCGTCGCCGAGCGCACGGCCCTGGCCGCGACCGGCGTCTCCATCGACGAGACCGACGACCACAGCGTCGTCGTCAGCGCCAACTCCGCCCAGCTGCGCAAGCTCCGCGCGCTCGGCCACCGCCCCGAGGCGCTGCCGGCGCCGCCCGACCGGTCGATCGCGGGCCGGGCCGCCGAGCCCTTCGACTTCCCCTCGGCCGACTCGAAGTACCACAACTTCGCGGAGATGAACGCGGAGATCGACCAGCGCCTCGCCCAGTACCCGAACATCATGAACAAGCGGGTCATCGGCAAGACGTACCAGGGCCGCGACATCGTCGCCATCAAGATCAGCGACAACGTCGGTACGGACGAGGCCGAGCCCGAGGTCCTCTTCACCCACCACCAGCACGCCCGCGAGCACCTGACCGTCGAGATGGCGCTCTACCTGCTGCGCGAGCTGGGCGCGGGCTACGGCACGGACTCCCGGATCACCAACGTGGTCAACAGCCGCGAGATCTGGATCGTGCCCGACCTCAACCCGGACGGCGGCGAGTACGACATCGCCACCGGCTCCTACCGCAGCTGGCGCAAGAACCGGCAGCCCAACTCCGGTTCCAGCTACGTCGGTACGGACATGAACCGCAACTGGGACTACAAGTGGGGCTGCTGCGGCGGCTCCTCGGGCTCCAAGAGCTCCGAGACCTACCGGGGAACGGCCCCCGAGTCCGCCCCCGAGGTCAAGGTCGTCGCCGACTTCGTCCGCTCACGCGTGGTGGGCGGCAAGCAGCAGATCAGGGCCGCGATCGACTTCCACACGTACAGCGAGCTGGTGCTCTGGCCGTTCGGCTGGACCACCGCGAACACCGCGCCGGGCATGACCCAGGACGACCGCGACGCGTTCGCGGCCGTCGGCCAGAAGATGGCGGCCAGCAACGGCTACACGGCCGAGCAGTCCAGCGACCTCTACATCACGGACGGCTCGATCGACGACTACCTCTGGGGCGCGCAGAGGATCTTCGGATACACGTTCGAGATGTATCCGGCCTCGTCCTGGAACGGCGGCTTCTACCCGCCCGACGAGGTGATCGAACGCGAGACGAGCCGCAACAAGGACGCGGTGCTCCAGCTTCTGGAGAACGCGGACTGCATGTATCGCTCGATCGGCAAGCAGTCGCAGTACTGCACCACCTGACATGCCGGCAGGGGCGCCCCGGGAACTCCGGGGTGCCCCCGCGCCGTGACGGGGGTCGGACTCAGCCGAGGACTGCCAGGGCGTCGATCTCGATGAGGAGGCCCTTGGGCAGGCCGACGTAGACCGTCGTACGGGCCGAGGCGGGCGCCTTGAGGCCCTGCTCCTCGAAGTACGCGTTGTAGATCTCGTTCATCTCGGCGAAGTGGTCCACGTCGGTGAGGTACACGCGCATCATCATCACGTCGTCCCAGCTCGCGCCGCCCTCCTCCAGGATCGCCTTGACGTTGGCGAAGGTCTGGAGGGTCTGCTCGCGCAGCGTCGGGCCGGCCGGGGTGGGTGCCTGGCCCTCGACGGCGGGCAGGAAGCCGACCTGGCCGGCGACCTGGAGGATGTTGCCCTTCTTGACGCCGTGCGAGAACTTCGCCGGCGGGGCGGTGTGGGTGGCGGGGGTGAGCGCGATCTTCTCGGTCATGCGTGGTCCTTGCCTGAATAGTCACGGCTGATGGCGTCGGCGGTGCGACGCACCAGCGGGAGCAGGGTGAGGAGTTCCTCGGCCGTCACGACGACATTGGGTGCCGAGACCGACATGGCGGCGACGACGCGGCCGTCGGCTCCGCGGATGGGGGCGCCGACGCAGTTGATGGACTCCTCGTGGCCACCGAGGTCGGTGGCCCAGCCCTGTTCGCGGACGGTCGCCAGCTCCTTGAGGAAGGCGGCGGCGTTCGGGATCGAACGGGGCGTGTACATGGGGTAGTCGAGCTTGGCGGCGATGGCGCGCCGCTCGGGCTCGGGGAGGTCGGCGAGCAGCAGCTTGGCGACGGCGGCGACGGTGATCGCGACGGGCTTGCCGATGCGCGAGTACATGCGGACCGGGTAGCGGCTCTCGACCTTGTCGATGTAGAGGACCTCACTCTCCTCGTACACCGCGAGGTGGACGGTGTGCCCGATCTGCTCGTTGAGCGCGGCGAGGTGGGGGTGCGCGATCTCGCGGATGTCGAGGTTCTCGACGGCTTCCTGGGCGAGGACGAAGAGGCGGGCGCCGAGGCGGTAGCGCTGGTCCTGCTGGCGGTAGACGAGCCCGTGCTCGTGCAGGGTGCGCAGCAGCCGCAGCGCGGTGGACTTGTGCACCCCGAGCCGGTCGGCGACCTGGCCGAGGTCGGCGGGGCCCTGCGCGAGCAGTGGCAGGATGCTCAGTGCGCGGTCGACGGTCTGGCTCATGACGTACGTACCTCCTGGTCCTCCCCCGTCCAGCCGGGGCCGAGGTGAAGTCTCCCCCAGCCCTCGTCGTCCAGGGCGACGAGCCGGTCGGCGTGTGCGGTCGTGGCGGGCGCGCCGAGGTCCCCGGGAACGGTGAGCGCCGCGGCGGCCATGAGATGCCCGTGCCGCATCCGTTCCCGCACGTCCAGCCCCCGCAGGGTCGCGGACAGGAACCCCGCGGCGAACGCGTCCCCGGCCCCGACGGCGGCGACGACGTCGACGCGGGGCGCGGGGACGACGGTGACGGCGTCGCCGCCGTGGCCGCGGCGCTCGAACACGGCGGCACCCGCACCGCCCCGCTTCACCACCAGCACGGCAGGCTCCGGCAGAACCGCCCGCACCGCGTCCGGCCCGACCACCCCCCATGCCTCCTCCGCCTCGTCCTCGCCCACGAACACCAGGTCCGCGCCCCGCGCGAGCTCCAGGAGCAGCCGGGGTCCCGACCCGTCGCGCCACAGCCCGGCGCGGAAGTTCACGTCGAAGGAGACCAGCGGACGGCCCGCCCGCGGCGCGGTCAGGACGCGCACCAGGCCCAGGCAGTCCTCCGACAGCGCCGCCGTGATCCCCGACAGGTGCAGGATCCGCCCGTCGGCCACGGAGTCGTACGGCACGGTCGCGGGCGACATCGCGGACGCCGCCGACCCGGCCCGGTAGTAGGCGACCTCGTGGGCCTCGGTCGCCCGGTCCGTCGCGGTACGGAAGTAGATGCCGGTCGGCCGCACGGCGTCGCGCCGTACTGCGGACACATCGACCCCGTGTGCGGCGATCGTCGCCACCAGGTGGTCGCCGAAGCCGTCGTGGCCGACCCGGCTGACCCACTTGGTTCGGTGCCCCGCCGCGGCGAGCGCGCACGCCACGTTGGACTCGGCGCCGCCGATGGTGCGGGTGAACGAGGGGACGTCGGCGAGGCGGCCCGGCCGGGAGGGCAGAAAGGTGACCATGGACTCGCCGAGGCAGACGACGTCCACGGGTGACGCGTCCACGGGCGGGTTTCCGGTCACGGTCACCGTCGGGCTCCTCGTCGGTCATGCGGGTCCATTGACCCGGTGTTGGCCCGGATGTTAGACAGCATCAAGCGATACACGCAATGACTGTTGCACACAATGCAACACCCTCGACGAGGAGGATCCATGCCCGCCGACCGGCCCACCCCTCAGCTGGCCAACGAGCGTGTCGACCACCGCTTCAAGGCCCTGCCCCCGGACGCCGAGGGTCTGACCGTCGGCGAGCTGGCGGCCCAGCGCCGCAGTCTGTTCACCGGCGGCTTCACCACCCCCGTCCTCGCCCTCTCCGCCGAGTCCGTCGAGCACAACCTCCGCCTCCTGGAGAGCTACGCCGAACACCACGGCCTCGCCTTCGCCCCGCACGGCAAGACCTCCATGGCCCCCCAGCTCTTCGACCGCCAGCTGGAGCACGGCGCGTGGGGCATCACCGCCGCCGTCCCGCACCAGGCCCGGGTCTACCGTGCCCACGGCATCGCCCGGATCTTCCTCGCCAACGAGCTCGTCGACGCGCCCGCACTGCGCTGGCTCGCCGCCGAGCTCGACGCCGACCCGGACTTCCGCTTCGTCTGCTACGTGGACTCCGTGCGCGGGGTCGAGCTGATGGACGCGGCGCTCACCGAGGCCGGCGCCCGCCGCCCCGTCGACGTCGTCGTCGAGCTCGGCGCCGGCGAGGGAGCCCGTACCGGAGCCCGTACGGAGGCCGACTGCACCGCCGTCGCCGACGCCGTCGCCGCGACGACCACCCTGCGCCTGGTCGGCGTGGCCGGCTACGAGGCACAGGTGCCGCAGGCCACACCCGAGCGCGTCCAGGCCTGGCTGGACCGCCTCGTCTCCCTCACCGCCGCCTTCGACAAGGCCGGCCTCTTCTCCCCCGAGATCGAGGAGATCGTCGTCAGCGCGGGCGGCAGCGAGTGGTTCGACACGGTCGCCGACGTCTTCGCGGAGATCCCCGAACTCTCCCTGCCCGTACTGAAGTTGCTCCGCTCAGGCGCATACGTCTCGCATGACTCGGGCCACTACCGCGAGCTCACCCCCTTCAACCGGGTCCCCGAGGAGGGCGCGCTCCAGCCCGCCTTCCGGCTCTGGGCACAGGTCGTCTCCCGCCCCTCCCCCGAGGAGGCGTTCACCAACGCGGGCAAGCGCGACCTCGCGTACGACCTCCGCCTCCCGGAGGCGGAGGTCGTACGCGACGCCCGCACCGGCGCCGTCCGCCCCGCCGACGGCATCGCGGTCACCGCCCTCTCCGACCAGCACGGCTGGCTCCGCACGGAGCCGGGCGCCGCGATCGAGGTCGGCGACTGGCTCGGCATGGGCATCTCCCACCCCTGTACCGCCTTCGACAAGTGGCAGTTGATCCCACTGGTCGAGGCGGACGGCACGGTCGTCGACTACATCCGCACCTTCTTCTAGGAGCCCGCCGTGGACCTCGTCATCCGCGACGTGGACGTCATCGACGGCTCCGGCGGGGACTCCTACCGCGCCGACGTCGCCGTCGACGGCGGCCGGATCGCCGCCATCGTCAAGGAGGGCGCGGCGGCCGGCTGCCAGCGCCCCACCGCCCGCCGCGTCCTGGACGCCGAGGGCCTCGCCCTGTCCCCCGGCTTCATCGACATGCACGCCCACAGCGACCTCGCGCTGCTCCGGGACCCGGACCACAGCGCGAAGGCCGCACAGGGCGTGACCCTCGAAGTCCTCGGCCAGGACGGTCTGTCGTACGCGCCGGTCGACGACCGTACGCTCGGGGAGGTCCGCCGGGCGATCACCGGCTGGAACGGTGGTGCGCCCGGGGATACCACCATCGACTTCGACTGGCGCACGGTCGGCGAGTACCTGGACCGCCTCGACCGCTCCCACGGCGGACAGGGCATCGCCGTCAACGCGGCCTACCTCGTCCCCCAGGGCACGGTGCGGATGTACGCGGTCGGCTGGGACGACCGCCCCGCCACCGAGGCCGAGCTGAACCGGATGCGTCAGCTCGTCGCGGAGGGCATGGAGCAGGGCGCGGTCGGCATGTCCTCCGGGCTGACCTACACCCCCGGGATGTACGCCCCCGACACCGAACTCGCCGAGCTGTGCAAGGTCGTGGCCCGGTACGACGGCTACTACTGCCCGCACCACCGCTCGTACGGCGCCGGTGCGCTCCAGGCCTACGAGGAGATGGTCGCCGTCACCCGGGACGCGGGCTGCGCGCTCCACCTGGCGCACGCGACGATGAACTTCGGCGTGAACAAGGGCAGGGCCCCCGACCTGCTGGCCCTCCTCGACGAGGCGTTGGAACAGGGCGCCGACATCTCCCTCGACAGCTACCCGTACACCCCAGGCTGTACGACGCTGGTGGCCCTGCTGCCGAGCTGGGCGAGCGAAGGCGGCCCCGAGGCGGTCCTCGCCCGCCTGGAGGACGACGAGACGGCCGAGCGTATCCGCCACCACCTGGAGGAGATCGGCTCGGACGGCTGCCACGGGGTGCCGATCGAGTGGGACACGATCGAGATCTCGGGCGTGAGCGACCCCGGCCTCGCGGACCTCGTGGGCCGTCGCCTGGACGGCTGGACCACGGCCCGCCGTCTGCTGATCGGCGACCGGCTGGGCTCGACGATCCTCCAGCACGTCGGCCACGAGGAGAACGTCCGGACGATCATGCGCCACCGGGTCCACACCGGCGGCTCGGACGGAATCCTCCAGGGCTTCAAGCCGCACCCGCGGGCGTACGGCACCTTCCCGCAGTACCTCGGGCGGTACGTGCGCGAGCTGGGCGTCCTGTCGCTGGAGGAGTGCGTGGCCCACCTGACCTCCCGCCCGGCCGCCCGCCTGCGCCTGCCGGACCGGGGCCTTGTCCGCGAGGGCTACCGCGCCGACCTGGTCCTCTTCGACCCGGCGACAGTGGCCGCGGGCTCGACGTACGACGCCCCGAGAACGCTCCCGGTGGGCATCCCCCACGTGCTGATCGACGGCCGCTTCGTGATGGAGGACGGCAAGCGAACGGACGTCATCGCGGGCAGGTCGATCCGACCCCGATGACCATGTGGACGATGCCCCACCCTCCCACGGCCAACCGTCCCGCCCCCACCCTTGCGGGCACCCGTCCCGCCCCACCCACCCGCACCGTTGTGGGCACCCGTCCCGCCCCCACCCACCGCACCCCGCGTGGGCAACCATCCCGCCCCCACCCACGGCACCCCGCTGTGGGCACCCGACCCGCCCCACCCACCGCACCCCGTGTGGGCAATCGTCCCGCTGGGGCGGGACGGGTGGGCACACGGGACGGCGCCCTTACGGGCGCGTCCGCTCCATGTCCCCGTCCACCACGGGGGCGGTGCCCAGGGCGGGCCGCCCCCACGGCTCGCGCCGCCCCCACACGAGGCCCGCGGCCAGAACAAGACCCGCCACCACGAACCCGTACCACGGCGTATGTCCGGACGGCGCCGTCTCGTACACGAGCGCCGCCGACACCACGCCGAGCACCTGCCCCACCCGCGTGTCCCACGCGACCGCCGCCACGACAGCCGTCCCCCACAGCAGATACCAGGGCTGAACCATCGGCGACAGCGCCACCAGCGCCACCAGCGAAAGACCCAGTCCCAGCACCGGATCGATCCGCCCCTTCCACGCCCGCCACGCCAGCGACCCGATGATCGCCAGCGCCGCCAGCAGCCCCAGCTTCTGCACCACGCCCTTGACCGGTTCCGGGTCGTCCGCGACGAGCAGCCCGAGCCCGAGGCCCACGTCACTGGTGACGGACAGCGCCGTGTGAATGGACCCGGCGACGCTCTGCGTCCGCAGCCAGCCAAATCCCGTCCCGGCCACCACGGTGGCGCCCACGGCCACCCCGCCCGCGACAAGCCCCGGCCCCACGAGCCCCTTCACGACCCCCCGTACGCCACCGTCCCGCCGCGCGATCATCACGCCGATGAACAGCAGCGCCACCGCCGCCGGCGACTTCACCATCATCGCCAGCCCGACGAGCACACAGCCGACCACCCATCGCCCCCGTGCCGCGAGCACGACGCCGCTCAGCATCAGGCCGATCATGAGCCCGTCGTTGTGCATCCCGCCGACGACATGGATCAGCAGCAGCGGGTTGAGCGCGGCCAGCCACAGCGCCCCGCTCTCACCCAGACAGCCGTCCCCGCGGCCGTCCCCACCGCCGCCCAGACAGCCGTCCCCACCGCCGTCCCCACGGCGCCCCGCACCCGCCACCATCCCCCGGACGGCCCAGACGATCAGCGCGAGCGCGCCCAGCGCGATCAGCCGCATCCCGATCACGGCCGGCACGATCTCCCCGCCGGTCAGCTTCACCACGCCCTGCGCGAGGACGAGGAAGATCGGCCCGTACGGAGCGGGGGTGTCGGTCCAGTGCCCGCCGACGCTCGCCGCCGCGTCCACCCCGAGGTCGCCGGCGCCGAGGACCGACGGCCCCGCCCCGTACACGTCGTACCCCTCCAGGACCATGGCGCCCTGCGCGATGTAGCTGTACACGTCGGCGCTGTACAGCGGCGGCGCGAGCACCAGCGGTGCCGTCCACCACCCCAGGGTCGCCAGAACCCGCTCCCGCGCGTCCCGCACCCCCCGCGCCAGCAGCACCCCGTACCGCCACCAGGCCGCCACGAGCAGGGTCAGCCCGAGGTACGCGAGTACGGCACCGGTCACCGTCACGAGCGACCCCCGCGGCGCCCACAGCCCCCACGGCTCGCGCACCGGCAGCGTTCCGGCCGTGTACCCGCCCACCGCGACGGCGAGCGACCCGACCGCACCCAGCCACCGGGACCCGGAGGCACTCAACACCCACATGGGGGGTCAACCTACCTGGGCGCTACCTGGGCTTCTTCGACGCTCCCGGGGCCGAGCCCGACTTCCCCGGCTTCTCGCCGGAACCGTCGCCGGTGCCGTCCGCGCCGACGGCCGTCGCGGTGGGCGAGGCGCTCGCGGTCCCCGAAGGGGTCGCGGCGCTCGGGCCGACGGCCGCCGTCGAGCCGGCGCTCGCCGGAGCACTCGGCTTCGCCCCAGCGCCGGACGCCCCGTCCTCACCCGGCTGCCCGTCGTCCGAGGAGTCCCCCGAGGAGTTCCCCGAGGGATCGGCCTGGATGAGCGCGGGCAGCCCCGGGTGCCCTTCGCCTCCCGGGGACGACCCGCCGGTCTCCCCGGTGCGGAAGGCCCCGGCGACGACGGCGGCCAGGAGCCCGAGGCCGACGACACCGCCCCCGGCGAGGGCCCAGCGCATGCCCGGGCCCCGCCGTGCCGACGCATGACGGCCGCGGCGTACCGGGGCGCCCACGGCGCGCTGGTCCTCGTTGCTCATGGCGGCGAATTCTAGGCAGGAGGGACCCGCGGAGCGAGCCAGGTCACATTCCGGACGAACGCCCGAGCTTCCCCGTTCCGCCCGACGTGTCCCAAAACACGAGGCGTCCTGCTCCGGCCCGCCGTAAGCTCTCGACATGCAGGTGATCCAGTCCACGAAGCTCGCCAACGTCTGTTACGAAATCCGGGGCCCGGTGCTCGAAGAGGCGATGCGGCTGGAGGCTGCCGGTCATCGCATCCTCAAGCTCAACACCGGAAACCCGGCCGCCTTCGGCTTCGAGTGCCCGCCGGCGATCCTCGAGGACGTCCTGCGCAACCTCGCCGACGCCCACGGCTACGGAGACGCGAAGGGCCTGCTCGCAGCCCGCCGCGCGGTGATGAGCCACTACGAGACCAAGGGCATTCCGCTCTCCGTCGAGGACATCTACCTCGGCAACGGCGTCTCCGAGCTGATCCAGATGTCGATGCAGGCGCTGCTCGACGACGGCGACGAGGTCCTCGTCCCCGCCCCGGACTATCCGCTGTGGACCGCGTCCGTCTCCCTCGCGGGCGGTACGGCCGTGCACTACCGCTGCGACGAGCAGGCGGACTGGATGCCGGATCTCGCCGACATCGAGCGGAAGATCACCGATCGCACCAAGGCGATCGTGATCATCAACCCGAACAATCCCACGGGCGCCGTCTACGACGACGAGATGCTCCGCTCGCTCACCGAGATCGCCCGCCGCCACAACCTGGTCGTCTGCTCCGACGAGATCTACGACAAGATCCTCTACGACGGCACCACGCACACGCCCACGGCCGCGATCGCCCCGGATCTCCTCGTCCTCACCTTCAACGGGATGAGCAAGAACTACCGGGTGGCGGGCTTCCGCTCCGGCTGGCTCGCGGTCTGCGGCCCCAAGGCCCACGCCACCTCGTACATCGAGGGGCTGACGATCCTCGCCAACATGCGGCTGTGCGCCAACATGCCCGCGCAGCACGCGGTGGCCGCCGCCCTGCAGGGCCGGCAGTCGATCGAGGACCTGGTCCTGCCCGGCGGCCGGCTCCTCGAGCAGCGCGACACGGCGTACGAGCTGCTCACGCAGATCCCTGGCGTGACCTGCGTGAAGCCGAAGGGTGCCCTGTACCTCTTCCCGCGGCTCGACCCGAACGTCTACAAGATCAAGGACGACCGGCAGATGGTCCTCGACCTGCTGCGGGCCGAGAAGATCATGGTGGTGCACGGCACGGGCTTCAACTGGCACGAGCCGGACCACTTCCGGATCGTCACGCTCCCGAACGCCGCGGATCTGGCGGACGCGGTGACCCGGATCGGACGCTTCCTGGACGGCTACAGCCAGCCGTAGCCTCTCACCTTCCGGACGCAGCTCAACTTTAGATTGAATCCAAGCTAGGATGGCTCCAGAGCTACTGCAGGAGGCCGTCCCCATGTACGAACCGATCCGCACCAAGTCGGTCCACCGGATGGCCGACGACGACCAGAACGCGTACCCGCACCGCTCCCGCGAGGAAGAGCTGGACATCCAGCTCGCCGGACATCTCGCCGCGCTGCTCGCCGTCACGGACGAGCTGGGCGACGAGGCGGCCGGTGAGCTCATCGCCCGGCAGGTGGCACGACTGCGCGGCGCGCCGCCGGCCCGTCACGCGGGGCTGAGCGGTTCGAACGCCGAGTCGCTGCACCGCCGCGCCCATGCCCTCGCGGGCCGCGCCCTGGTCGTCGCCGCCTCCCGGGCCGACACGGCCGCCGCGATCCTCGCCGCCGAGCGCATGGACGCGCACACCGCGGCACTGACCTCCCACAAGCTGGTCAGCGCCCCCTGACGGCCCCGGTCCGCGCGCCGCACAGCCGCGCGGGCCGGGCGCCACACACCCGCCGCCGCTACGGCGTGGCGGTCGGCACGGGTCCGGTGCGCCGGAAGTCGGCGTCCTGGACGACGCACTTCGGCGAGTCACCGCCGTACGCCTTGACCCCCACGACGACCGTACGGCCGGTGGCCCCGTGCGCGAGGTCCTCGACGACCCCCGTGCCCTGGTCGACGGCCTTCTCCCGTGCGTCCTGGAACTCCACGGTCACCGTGTACGTCCCCGTGCGACGCGCCTGACTGGTGACCGACAGCTCGGCCACCGGCCGTCGCGAGACCGGGTCCAGGGTGCACCTGGCCACCGTCACGTCCTGCGACGCGAAGCGCAGATTCTTGTGGTTCTCCCCGACGGCGTACATGTACGCGACGATGCCGCCGAGCGGCACCAGAACCATGAGCGAGCACCCCACCACGGCAGCCCGTTCCCGCATCTCCCCACCCCCCAGTAGATGGCGGCTCACGGTACACCGCCGTCCGGTTCAGTACCGGGATCGGCACTTCACCTCCCGTCCACCCAACTCGCCCTGGAATGTGGGCTTCCGCGAGCACTCTGCCCGCGTGAGACGCATTCTGGGAATCGTCCTGGCCGTCCTGCTCCTCGGCGGCGTGGCCGTCGCCCTCGTGGCGGGCGGCGACAAGGACAAGGGCACGGCAACGAAGACCGTGCGAGGAGTGATCGGATCGGAGAAGGCGGAGTTCTTCGCCGATCCCAAGGTGGTGAAGGCCCTGGCCGACAAGGGCTTCACCGTGAAGGCGGAGACCTCCGGGTCCTGGGACATGGAGCAACTGCCGCTCGAAGGCTATGACTTCGCGTTCCCCTCGTCCAAGGCCCCGGCCGACGAGCTGCGGGCCCGGACGAAGGCCAAGGGCGCCGTGCTGCGGCCCTTCTACTCGCCGCTGGTCGTCGTCGCGCACAGCTCCGCCGCCAAGGTCCTCGCCGACAACGGCCTGGTCACCCTCGGCGCCGGAGGCCGGACGGGCACCCTGCGCATGGGTCCGTATCTGGAGGCCGCGCGAGCCGACCGGACCTGGCAGCAGCTCAAGGGCGCTGCCGGGCACCCTGAGTTGAACGGCACGGTCTTCATCACGTCGACCGACCCGGTCGCCTCCAACTCCGGCGCGCTCTACCTCGCCGCGGCGAGCTATGTCGCCGACGGCGGCAAGGTGGCCGGCGACAAGGCGGCCGTGGACCGCACGGCGCCGCTGCTGCGCAAGCTGATCCAGGTGCAGGGCGCCCAGCAGTCCGGATCGGACGCGCCGTTCCGCGACTTCATCAGCGGTGTCGGCAATCCCCTGGTGCTCGTGTACGAGTCCCAGGTCGCCTCCCCGCTCCTGGCGAAGCAGGACCTGGGCGACCTGGTGGTGCTGTACCCCGACACCACGGTGATCAGCGACCACACGCTCGTCCCGCTCAGCGACAACGGCCGGACGCTCGGCGAACTCCTCACCTCCGACAAGGAGTTGCGCGAGCTCGCGGTGAGCCACGGCTTCCGCCCGCAGGGCGCCGCCGCCGAGTTCACGGCCGCGACGGCGGCCCTCAAGGACCGCCTCAACCAGACCATGACCGGAGTCCGCCAGGCGCCCGTGCCCACCAGCGAGGTGCTGCACGAGATGGCGCGGCGGGCCCGTACCCAGGGGGACCCCGCATGACCACGCCCGACGCACCGCTGATCCTCACCCCGCCGGAGCCGGTCGCCCCGGTCCGTACCGAACAGGCCTCCGGCCTCGTCCCGCTCGACGAGTCCGTCCGCACCGAGATGACCCGCCGCGCGGTCGAGTACGTCGGCTCCCTGGCCGGACTCGACACCCGCTCGCCCGAGTTCGCGGGCCGCATCGGGGAGATCGCCGCCCTCGGGGCCGGTGAGATGCGCAGCGCCGCGGCGCAGTCGAACCGCATGCTCGACCGCACGGTCCGCTCGCTGGCCGACGGCGGCGGCGACGCCCAGTCCCGGGTCGGCTCCTCGCTCGTCGAGCTGCGCCGCACCGTGGAGGACCTCGACCCGCGCGACACGCCCGGCGGGGGCGTCAAGCGGTTCCTGTCCAAGCTCCCGGGCGGCAACAAGCTGCGCGACCACGTCGCCAAGTACGCCTCCTCCCAGGGCACGCTGAACCGGATCGTCGGCTCCCTGCGCGGCGGCCAGGACGAACTGCGCCGCGACAACGCGGCGCTGCAGACCGAGCGGGCCCGGCTCTGGGAGACCATGGGCAAGCTCCAGGAGTACGCGGTGCTCACCGAGGCCCTCGACGCGGCCGTCGAGGAACGCATCGCGACGACCGCGGACCCCACGGCGGCGGACGCGCTGCGCTCCGACGTCCTCTTCCCGGTCCGCCAGAAGCACCAGGACCTGCTGACCCAGCTCGCCGTCTGCGCCCAGGGGTACCTGGCGATGGACGTCGTCCGCCGCAACAACGACGAGCTCATCAAGGGCGTCGACCGGGCGGCGACGACGACGGTCTCCGCGCTGCGGATCGCCGTCATGCTCTCCTCCGCCCTGGAGAATCAGCGCAAGGTGACCGAGCAGGTCAACGTCCTGCGCTCGACGACGGAGGACCTGATCCGCGGCAACGCCGAGATGCTGGCGACCCAGAGCGGCGAGATCCAGCGGATCGCGGCGGACCCGGCGGTCGGCGCGGAGACGCTGCGCACGGCGTTCCAGCAGATCTACCGGACGCTCGACGCGATCGACACGTACAAGGTCCAGGCGACCGAGTCCATGGCGGCGACGGTCGAGTCCCTGACCGCCGAACTCCAGACCGCGAGCGCCTACCTGGACCGCACCCGCCGCACGAGCGCGCTGGAAGGAGGCCAGGGATGAGACCTCCCGCGCGCCGCGCCCTCGCCGCACTCGCCCTCCTCGCCACGGTGACCGTGGCGGGCTGCACCGGCGAGGGCGACCGTCCCGACGAGCAGGGCCTGGCCCCCGCACCCGGCACGCTCCGCGTCCTCGCCTCCTCCGAACTCGCCGACATGGAGCCCGTCCTCGAAGAGGCCCGCAAGGCCACGGGGGTCACCGTCAGGCCCACCTACACCGGCACGCTCGACGCCGTCGAGCAGATCGCGTCCGGAGCGGCGGAGAAGTCGTACGACGCGGTCTGGCTCTCCTCCAACGACTACCTTCGGCTGCGCCCCGACACCGCGAAGAAGATCACCGGCGAGACCCCGATCATGACCTCCCCGGTCGCCCTCGGCCTCCGCCCTGGCGCCGTGACCGCGCTCGGCTGGGACCCCGCCAAGGTCACCTGGTCGCAGATCCACCAGGCCGTCGCCGAGAAGAAGCTCGGCTACGGAATGACCGACCCGGCCCGTTCCAACTCCGGCTTCTCCGCCCTGATCTCCATCGCCTCCGGCCTCTCCGGCGCCCAGTCGGCCCTCACCGAGAAGGACGTCGCCGCGGCCACGCCGAAGCTCAAGGAGTTCTTCGGAGGACAGAAGCTGACGTCGGGCTCCTCCGGCTGGCTGGCCACCGCGTGGTCCCGCCGCACCGAGGTCGACGCGCTGATCAACTACGAGTCCGTGCTGCTGAACATGGGCGAGAAGATCACGGTCGTCCGCCCCGCCGACGGGGTCGTCACCGCCGACTACCCCTTCACCCTCCTCACCTCCGCGAGCCCGGAGGCCAAGCAGTCGGCCGCGAGCCTCACCGCCCATCTCCGTACGCCGACCGCCCAGCGGATGATCACCAACCGGACCCTGCGCCGACCGGTCGTCCCCGGGGTGGAGCTCGCGAAGCCTCTCACCGCCGACCAGCGCCGCGAACTGCCCTTCCCCGGCAGCCGGTCCGTCGCCGACGGCCTCCTCGACGCGTACGAGAACAAGCTCCGCCGCCCATCCCGTACGGTCTACGTCCTCGACACCTCCGGCTCCATGGCGGGCGGGCGGCTCACCCGGCTGAAGTCGGCGCTCGCCGAGCTGACCGGGGACTTCCGGGACCGCGAGGTGGTCACCCTGATGCCCTTCGGCTCGTCCGTGAAGACGGCCGAGGTCCGTACGCACACGGTCGACCCGGCCTCCCCGAAGGCCGCGCAGGACGCGATCCGCACGGACGCCGCGGCCCTGTCCGCCTCGGGCGGCACCGCGATCTACTCCAGCCTGAAGGAGGCGTACGAACACCTCGGCACCGCCCCCGAGGCCGACGTCTTCACCTCGATCGTGCTGATGACGGACGGCGAGAACACCGACGGCGACCCGGCCGCCGCGTTCGACTCCTTCTACGGGACCCTGCCGCCCGCGCAGCAGCGGACGCCGGTCTTCCCGATCCTCTTCGGGGACTCCGACCGGGCCGAACTCGACCACATCGCGTCGCTGACCGGCGGCCGGCTCTTCGACGCCAACAAGGGCTCGCTGGACGGAGCCTTCGAGGAGATCCGTGGCTACCAGTAACCCGGTCCTGCGGTACCTCGAATCGCGCAAGAACCTCACCGGAAGCGCCTGCGGGGTCGTCGGTCTCGCGCTCACCTTCACCGGCGCGGCCGGCTCCCTCTGGCCCGTGGTCGTCGTCGGCCTGTACGGCGCGGGCGCGCTGATCGCCCCGCCCGAGCGGCCGCCGGCCCCGGAGTTCCCGGACGCCGCGGAACAACTCGACGCCCTGCGAGCGGACTTCACGACCCTGCGCGGCTATCTCGCGGAGGTCGAGCTGCCACCCGCGGCGGCCGGCCGCCTCACCGAGCTGGACTCCCTGGTCGAGGCGCTCCTCGCACCGGGCTGGGTGAGCGACCCTGAGCACCTGCACGTGCTGGCCCGGGCGGTGCGCCAGGACATGCCGGAGGCGGTGGACACCTTCGTACGGACCCGGTGGTGGTCGCGGGTGACCTCGGGCTCCGAGCCCCCCGAGCGCCACCTCGAACGCCAGCTGACCGCCCTCCACGCCGAGATGTCCCAGATCGCCGCGGCCCTCCAGGACGCCGAGGAGATCCGCCAACGCACGCACACCGCGTACGTCGAGGGTCGCGTGCAAAAGCACCGGCCCCCGAAGCCGTGAGGGGGCTTCGGGGGGCCGGTGTGCATCGTGACGAGCCGTTCGTGACCCCACTGGTCAGGGCGGTGTTCGGGGCGACCCGCCACGAGTCTTGAGGCGCGGGATCAGCCCAGGCGCTCGACCAGCGCGCGGTACTCGTCCCACAGCTCCTTCGGCGTGTGGTCGCCGAAGGTGTTCAGGTGCTCGGGGACCAGGGCGGCCTCCTCGCGCCAGACGTCGCGGTCGACCTTGAGCAGGAACTCCAGGTCCTCCGCCGGCATCTCCAGGCCCTCGGTGTCGAGCGAGTCGACGGTCGGCAGGATGCCGATCGGGGTCTCGACGCCCTCGGCCTTGCCCTCCAGGCGCTCCACGATCCACTTCAGGACGCGGCTGTTCTCGCCGAAGCCGGGCCAGACGAACTTGCCGGCCTCGTTCTTGCGGAACCAGTTGACGTAGTAGATCTTCGGGAGCTTGGCGGCGTCCGCGGAGGCGCCGACCTTGACCCAGTGGGCCATGTAGTCGCCCATGTTGTAGCCGCAGAACGGCAGCATGGCGAAGGGGTCGCGGCGCAGCTCGCCGACCTTGCCCTCGGCGGCGGCGGTCTTCTCGGAGGCGACGTTCGCGCCGAGGAAGACACCGTGCTGCCAGTTGAAGGACTCGGTGACCAGCGGGACGGCGGAGGCGCGACGGCCGCCGAAGAGGATCGCCGAGATCGGCACGCCCTTCGGGTCCTCCCACTCCGGCGCGATGATCGGGCACTGCCCGGCCGGGACGGTGAAGCGGGCGTTCGGGTGGGCGGCCGGGGTCTCGGACTCCGGCGTCCAGTCGTTGCCCTTCCAGTCGGTGAGGTGCTTGGGCAGCTCCTCGGTCATGCCCTCCCACCACACGTCGCCGTCGTCGGTGAGCGCGACGTTGGTGAAGACGGAGTTGCCCCACATGGTCTTCATGGCGTTGGCGTTGGTGTGCTCGCCGGTGCCGGGCGCGACGCCGAAGAAGCCGGCCTCGGGGTTGATCGCGTAGAGGCGGCCGTCCTCGCCGAAGCGCATCCAGGCGATGTCGTCGCCGATGGTCTCGACCGTCCAGCCGGAGATCGTGGGCTCCAGCATGGCGAGGTTCGTCTTGCCACAGGCGGACGGGAAGGCGGCGGCGACGTACTTGGACTCGCCCTGCGGCGGGGTGAGCTTGAGGATCAGCATGTGCTCGGCGAGCCAGCCCTCGTCACGCGCCATGACGGACGCGATACGCAGCGCGTAGCACTTCTTGCCGAGCAGGGCGTTGCCGCCGTAGCCGGAGCCGTACGACCAGATCTCGCGGGTCTCGGGGAAGTGGGAGATGTACTTGGTGGAGTTGCAGGGCCACGGCACGTCCTCCTGGCCCTCTTCCAGGGGCGCGCCCAGCGTGTGGACGGCCTTCACGAAGAAGCCGTCGGTGCCCAGCTCGTCGAGGACGGCCTGGCCCATGCGGGTCATGGTGCGCATGGAGACGGCGACGTACGCGGAGTCGGTGATCTCGACACCGATCGCGGAGAGCGGCGAGCCGACCGGGCCCATGCAGAAGGGCACGACGTACATGGTGCGGCCACGCATCGAGCCCCGGAAGATGCCCTTCTCACCGGCGAAGATGTCCTTCATCTCGGCCGGGGCCTTCCAGTGGTTGGTCGGGCCCGCGTCCTCCTCCTTCTCGGAGCAGATGAAGGTCCGGTCCTCGACGCGCGCGACGTCGGAGGGGTCGGAGGCGGCGTAGTACGAGTTCGGTCGCTTGATCGGGTCAAGCTTCTTGAACGTGCCCTTGGCGACGAGCTCCTCGCAGAGGCGCTCGTACTCGGCCTCGGATCCGTCGCACCAGACCACGGCGTCCGGCTGCGTGATCGCCGCGATCTCGTTCACCCAGGAGATCAGCTCCTGGTGCTGGGTCGGAAGGGTGGTGGGAGCCGCGTTGTCGCGCGCCACGATTGCTCCTTGATGAGGGGTTTTTAGATGTCTGCCCCGTGGGGGCTGCGACCCGGATGCGTCGTAGCTGCTCATCCGGTGCCGACCGCACTCATTTGATCATCCGACGCAAGTGCCCATATGTCCAGAGGGCCGCCCACGTGAGCATCGCCACTCGAATCGGAGAGTTACGGAGGCGTAGGTAGCATTCGGTCTCATGACTGCAGCCATGCCGGAAGTGACCCAGACAGAGCAGACACGGGCTTCGTCACTCCCGCTGAAGCCACGGCTCAGAGGCTGGCTGCATGCGGGGATGTTCCCCGCCGTCCTCGTCGCGGGCCTCACCCTGGTCGCGCTCTCCGACTCGCCAAGGGCCCGGATCGCCTGCGGGATCTACGTCCTCACCGCCTGCCTGCTCTTCGGCATCAGCGCGCTGTACCACCGCGGCACCTGGGGACCGCGCGCCGAGGCCGTCCTGCGGCGCCTGGATCACGCCAATATCTTTCTGATCATCGCGGGCACCTATACGCCGCTCACGCTGCTGCTTCTCCCCGATTCCACCGGGCGGCCGCTCATGTGGGCGGTCTGGGGCGCCGCCACGGCCGGCATCGCCTTCCGGGTCTTCTGGGTCGGAGCCCCTCGCTGGCTGTACACGCCCTGCTACATCGCGATGGGCTGGGCAGCCGTCTTCTTCCTGCCCGACTTCATGCGGGCCGGCGGCATCGCCGTCCTCGTCCTCGTCATCGTCGGCGGACTCCTCTACAGCGCGGGCGGGATCATCTACGCCATGAAGCGCCCCAACCCGTCCCCGCACTGGTTCGGCTTCCACGAGGTCTTCCACTCGCTGACCCTGGCCGCCTTCATCGTCCACTACGTCGGCATCTCGCTGGTGGCCTACCAAGCGTGAGCGAGCCGTCCCCTCCGCCCGGCCTGCGCGAGCGCAAGAAGGCCAAGACCCGCGCCGCGATCCGGAAGGCCACCTACCGGCTGATCGCCGAGCAGGGGTACGAAGCGGCCACCGTCGACCGGATCGCGGCGGCGGCCGACGTCTCCCCCTCCACCGTCGTGCGCTACTTCCCGGTCAAGGAGGACATCCTCCTCACCGACGAGAGCGACGCGCTCCTCGACGCCCGGCTGCGGGCCCGGCCGGCCGACGAGGAGCCGCTGGAGTCCCTGCGCGCCGTCGTCCTCGAAGCGGTGGCGACGGCACTCGCCGACGAGCCGGAGGAGACCCGGCTGCGCGCCCGCGTCATGGTCGAGATCCCGGCCGTACGGGCCCGGCTCACCGAGACCGCCGCCGAGACCGCCCAGCTCCTGGCCCGCGCCCTCGCCGAGCGCACCGGCCGGGACGCCGACGACCTCGAGGTACGGGTCTTCACGGCAGCGGTCCTCGGCGCCCTGCGCGAGGCGACCGTCTACTGGGCCGAGCGCGGACAGACCGACGATCTGATCCCGCTCCTCGACCGGACCGTCGACACCCTCAAGGGCGGTCTGTCGCTCCGAGCGCTCCCCTGACGACCCGGCCCGACTCGGGATTGTCGGCGCACGCCCACACCCCGTGCGGGCAGTAGTCCGTGAACGTCTGGTAGACCGGCCGGTGCCGCGCGAACCAGTCGAGCATCCCCCGTACGTACGCCGGATTGTCCCCGTTGCGGAAGAGACCCCACTCCGGGTACGAGACGGGCTTGCCGTGCTCCGCCGCGAAGCGCACATGGTGCGCGAGCCCGAAGTCCTCCGTGACCTGATCCTCGAAGGAGAGCCCCTCGGGCTGGTCGTAGGCGTCGAGCCCGATGATGTCGACGTACGCGTCACCCGGGTAGCAGCGCGTCCACTCCACCGCGTCCCGCCCCCGGCTCGCGGTGAAGTCGAAGCGGAACCGCTGACCGGCCACCTCGCGCAGCACGCCCACGACCCGCTGCCAGTACGCCTTCCAGCTCTCCGGGTCCGGTCCGCAGCGGTGACTGTAGGTGGTGCCGTTCATCTCCCAGCCCAGGACGAGCACGGCGTCCGAGAGCCGGTGCTCGACCAGCCGCTCCCCCAGCGTGCGGAAATGACCGTCGTACGCCCCCGCCGCCCCGCGCCGCAGCCCGGCCCTGACCTCGGCGTCCGGCAGCCCCTCCTCGTTCCGGTCGAGCAGCGGCACGTTCAGCACGAAGAGCCGCCCCGGCCGCTCCTCCTTCCACCGCGCCCACGGCTCGAAGAGCGCGGGATGGCCCTCGATGTTGGACCAGCGGTCGCCGGGAAGATAGGTGTGCCCGACGGTCAGCGACGTGCCGCCGAGCCAGCGCTGCACCTCGGCGATCCGCCGCACCCCCTTCTCGTCGGAGCCGGTGAAGAAACCGGACGGCACGGTCAGCGGCGCCGGGTCGGGCTCGGTCGGCTCGGCGCGGTGCCGGGAGCCCGGCGCGATCCGGTCCCACGACAGGACGAGCGCGACAACGGCCGCGAGCAGCACGATCAGTGCGGCCCGCGGCCAGGAGAGGAGGCCCACGTCAGCTTGTCCAGAAGTCCCACCATCGGGTCAGGATCAGCATCCCGATGATCCCGATGTGCAGGACGGGCAGCGCGAAGGTGAAGTCCTCGAAGAACCCCTTCACGGCGGCGGGCGCGGGAAGCACGCCCGTCCGGACGTTGTGCGAGGTCACGTACCAGAACATGACGATCGTGGCGGCCCAGGCCAGACAGCACCACAGGCAGAGTGCGTTGATCTCGTACAGCGACTGGGCCATCAGCCAGGTGCAGAACCCGACGCCGAACACCATTCCGGCGTTCAGACCGAGCCAGAACCAGCCGCGGTAGCGGGCGCCCGCCAGGACCCCGGCGCCGATGGCCACGACCATCGCGTACGTCACGAGACCGAGCATCGGGTTCGGGAAGCCGAACACCGCGGCCTGCTCGCTCTTCATGATGTTGCCGCAGGACACGATCGGGTTGAGGCTGCAGCCCGGCTGGAAGTTCGGGTCCTCCAGGAGCTTGAACTTGTCGATCGTGATGACCCAGGCGGCCAGCACCCCGGCCGCCCCGGTGATCATCAGCAGCAGCCCGAGGGCCCGGCTCGCACCGATCGTCCCGGTGCTCTCCCGGGACTCCTCCTGCCGCTGCCCCGGCACCCCGCCCCGTACGTTGACCGTCGCCATGACGCCGCCCCCTCTCCGCTCAGCCCTGCAGCCGCCGGACGGGCAGCAGGGCGTGCGCCGCGGCCCCCACGACCTTGTCGTCGGTGACGAAGGACTTCAGCCGCGCCTCCGTGACCGCCTCGCCGGGCACGGCGTCGGGCCAGGGGCGTACGGAGCAGATGAGGTAGACGTGCCCGTTCTCGTGAGCGGCCGCCTCCCACTCCACCGGGACCGGGATCTGCGCCTTCATGAACGGCAGGGTGAGCACGGCCCGCTGGGCCTCGACGAGCAGATGGGCACCGGTCGCCCGCTCCACCGAGGCGTCGACCACGCGGTCGCCGAGCGGCAGGCCCATGCCGTCGAGGGCGGCCCGCATCGCCTCTTCGCCGGCCTCGGGGCCGTCACGGCCGTCCCCGAGCGAATACACCATCAGAAAGGGGGTGACGGGTGTATCGGCGGTGGGCCCGATGGTCCACGGAACGACGGTGAGCGTCCCCAGAGGGGATTCGCTGCGCGTCGAGGAAACGACGTTGGAAGAGGTCATGAATCCGGATGCTAGTGGTCGAACAGCCGCGACCCGGCCCCGAATTCACTCGATCGGCCGACATTCACCCCGCTGGCATTTCGCTCGCAACGAAGTCGGGTTTCCATCGTTGTGCCCATAGGGCACTTGCCGAAATCAGGAGATCACTCATGATCGTCCCGCGCCGCGTCGCACTGCGGTCACTGTTCACCCTGACCGTCACCGCGTTCACCGGCGGCGCGCTGGCCCGTATCGCCGCGGCGCCACGCCGACCCCCCGTCGCCTCCGGCGACTCCTTCGACGAGATGTACGGGGGCCGCCGCATCCAGGCCCGCCCCACCCCCGCCGGGGTGCCGGAGATCCTGGTCGACGGCCGGCCGCTGCATCTGATGCGCTGCGCCGACGGCGGCTACCTCACCCCCGTCGACCATTACCAGACCTATTCGACGCCGCTGGCGGCCACCCGCGCGGCCGTGGACGAGCTGGGGTCCGCCCAGCTGACCCGCTTCGCCGCCGCCCACGGCACCCACCCGGGAGGGAGCCCGCGTGGCGTACACGCGTAAGAACCAGCGCGATCTGACCAGTGCCGAGCGGAAGAAGTTCGTCGCCGCCGTCCTGGAGCTCAAGCGCAGCGGAAAGTACGACGACTTCGTCCGTACGCACATCGACTACTACGTCGCCGACGGGGACAACCGGCTCCGCCTCGCCCACATGACACCCAGTTTTCTGCCCTGGCACCGCAAGTTCCTGCTGGAGTTCGAGCGCGCGCTGCGCCGGATCGACCCGACGGTCACCGTGCCGTACTGGGACTGGACCCGGGACAACACCCCGGCGTCCTCGCTGTGGAGCGACGATTTCATGGGCGGCAACGGGCGACGCAGCGACCTCCAGGTGATGACCGGGCCCTTCGCCTACGCGGGCGGGCGCTGGACCGTGAAGCACGCCATGACCGAGGGCCGCTTCCTGACCAGGGACTTCGGCCGCCCCCGTGACCCGATCACGCTGCCGACGAAGGCGCAGCTCGACGAGGTGATGCGGGAGACGGTGTACGACGTGGCGCCCTGGAACTCCACAAGCGACTCGGGTTTCCGCAACCGCCTGGAGGGCTGGGCCCCGGGCCGGGGCAACGACCGCTTCCGTATCCACAACCGGGTGCACCGCTGGGTCGGCGGGCTGATGCTCGGCGGGGCCTCCGTCAACGATCCGGTCTTCTGGCTCCACCACTCCTTCGTCGATCTGCTCTGGTCGCGCTGGCAGCAGCGCAACCCGCGGGCCGGCTATCTGCCCGAGCGGCCGCCGGAGCTGGGTGACTCGCAGTACCGCCGGATCGCGGCCCGCGACGAGAAGATGGGCCCGTGGGGTGTCACCCCGGCCGAGATGCTCGACCACAGCGGGATCTACCGCTACGCGTAGGGATGGCGCTGCTCCGCATACGGAAGCGGCCCCCCGGCGGGTGTGCCGGGGGGCCGCTCGGTGCTGAGGGGCTCAGCCGCCGTAGCCACCGTCGTCGTGGGCGTCGATGTTCGCGCACTGGTTGCCGAACGCCGGGTTGATCAGACCGATGACGGTCACGGTGTTGCCGCAGAGGTTGATCGGCACGTGGACCGGAACCTGGACGACGTTGCCGGAACCCACACCGGGCGAGTGGGCGGCGACGGCCCCGGCGCCCGAGTCGGCGACGGCCATGCCGGCTCCGCTGAGGGCAACGGCACCCGTGCCGGCGAGGACAGCGGCAGCCTTCGCGATGCGAGACATCAAGAACTCCTTGAACGTGGAAAGGCGACCGCGAGAATCACGGCCGACATTCCCGTTCAACGCCGAAATGGCGCACGGGTCACGGCCTTTAGGCCGGACGGAACGAAAATGACGTGGGGAAGGCCCGCAGACCAGTGGGCCGCCCGCCGTCGGATACGACGGAGCGAACCCGTGGACTGCGGGCCACGGCCATGCGACAAGCCTTCTGTTGTAACGAGCAACGACCCCTCGGGTGGCGGGGAAGAATCGTGCCTTCACCCGCCGGGTCATTGGTCGTACAAAAGACCGCCGTCAGGCCGTCGGCTGCGCCAGACCCAGCTGGGAGTCCAGCGCTCCGCTCACCGCGGGGGTGAGGACGCCGACCTCCGGCACGGCGAGGTCCGGCAGTCCGAGCCGGTCGCCGCGCGGCGTGACCACGGGGTTGCCGACCGTGGCGCCGGGGGTGGTCGCCCGCACGGGCGCGCTGGGAGTGGCGAACAGGGCCTTGCCGGGCTCGCTTCCCTCGATGACCTCGGGCAGCGGGGCGGCGACGAGGGTCCGCGGGACCGTGCTGGCGACCGGCACCCGCGGCAGGGTGACGTCCGGCAGGAAGCCGGACTGCCCCTCCTGGAAGCCGGTGGGTCCCCCCGGCACGGGCAGCGGGACCCCGGTGGCCACCGAGGGGGCGTCCATCGGGATCACCGGCTCCAGGCCCTGGAGCGGAACGACCACCGGTGCCTCGGCGGCGGCCGCGGGGGCGGCCATGGCCGCGGAGGCGAGAGCGGTCATGAGGATTCCCATGCCGGCTTGAGATCGCAGATTCATGACTGCGTACGCCCTTCAGAGCAGGTGACGACGGTGCGGTGGTGCTGCGCTCTGAGAACGAGCCCTCCGGAAGGAACGTCGCGGAATTCGCCTGTATGCAGCAACGCGGAAGGCCCCCACCGGTGACGGCGGGGGCCCTGGTTGACGCGTCGTCAGTACGGCGCGTCAGTGACGGCGTTCCGAGCGTCCGGCGCTTGCGGCCCGCCCCGCGCGTCGGTACACGAAGGCTCCAGCGAGCAGCAGGGCCGCGCTCGCGGCGCCGGCACCCACCAGCACCGTGTCACTGGCGCCGGTGTCAGGGAGCTCAGGCTTGTCCGGCGGCGTGGTCGGCGGCTTCGTCGTGTGCGGAGGCGAGGTCGGTGGCTGAGTCGTCGGCGGCTGCGTGGTCGGTGGCTGGGTCGTCGGCGGCTGGGTCGTCGGCGGCTGGGTCGTCGGCGGCTGCGTGGTCGGCGGCTGCGTGGTCGGCGGCTGCGTGGTCGGCGGCTGAGTCGTCGGCGGCTTCGTCGTGTGCGGCGGCTTCGTCGGCGGGTACGACGTGTGCGGCGGCTTCGTCGGCGGGTACGACGTGTGCGGCGGCTTCGTCGGCGGGTACGACGTGTGCGGCGGCTTCGTCGGCGGGTGAGTCGTCGGTGGCTGGGTCGTCGGCGGCTGGGTCGTCGGCGGCTGAGTCGTCGGCGGCTGGGTCGTCGGCGGCTGGGTCGTCGGCGGCTGAGTCGTCGGCGGCTGGGTCGTCGGCGGCTGCGTGGTCGGCGGCTTCGTCGTGTGCGGCGGCTTCGTCGGCGGGTACGACGTGTGCGGCGGCTTCGTCGTGTGCGGCGGGTTCGTGGGGTGGTCCGGGTAGTCCGGGTGATCGGGGTTGTCCCCCGGGTAGCCCGGGTTGCCCGGATGCTGGCCCGGGTTGCCCGGGTGGTCGTCGGGCGGCGTGGGGTACCCGTCGTCCGGGACGTCGTTCTCCCCGTACCCGTCGGGCTCGTCCCCGGTCTGGCCACAGAGGTCGCCGACCGCCGGGTGCTCGCACAGCTGCTGGGGAAGGGGGACCTGAAGGTGCTGGCCCGTGTCGGAGCCTGGTGAATCACCCGTACTGCCCGGGGAGTTCGCCGCCACGGCCAAGCCTCCGGTCAGCGACAGAATGCCCGTCGCAGCCGCGGCAGTGAGCAGCTTCCTGCTGATGATGGATCGCATACCGCTCTTCCTCTGGAGAAAGGGAGAGACCGGCGGGGATCCCCCCTCACTCCGACCGGCCTGTCCGCGCACCCAGTGCGTCATTCACTGACGGACTGGTTACGGAACGTAAGACTCAGGGGAACACCGGGCAGATACGCCGCGCTGCGGCGCGAGATGGAGCGCTGCCGTCCTCGGTCTCTCCATGGGCCAACCTTCCGTGGGGGTTGGCGAGAGCGTAAGGAGCGGCGCACTGCGGGAGCCGGGACCACACGGCAGCCGAACAGAAAATCATTCTATCGGCCGATCACCGTGAGTGGCGGCCCTCGCCGGTGGGAGCCTCCGCCTGCCGGCGGAGCGAGGGGGGCGATCCAGGAGGGTCGAGACCGCGTGCCGCGGTCGTACGCGCGGGCGAGACGCGCGGTGGAGCGGTACTGCCGAGTGCTCGTCAGCCGCCGACCGGGAGGCCACCGAGCAGCGGCGCGCTCTGAGTCGTCTTGTTCAGCTGGTTCGCGGTGTCCCCCACGGTCTTGACGACGGAGCCGTCCGTGGTGGTGCTCAGCGCGTCCGTCTTCAGGCCCTCGCTCGTGAGCGCCCCGAGACCACCGTTCAGGCTGGTGGGGATCGCCATCGACTCGGCGGCCATCGCGGGCGCCGCGGCACCCAGAGCCATCACAGAACCGGCGACGACCGCGGCAACCTTGGTGGGCTTCATGAAATGAGTCCTTCCTCTATTGCGTCGTTTCGCAAGCAAGTCGCTTGCTGTGCAGGCTTCTTGAGCAATTCCCGCACGTCGTTCCTCCTTCTGTAACGAGGGGCACGCTCCCCGGAAACTCCGGGAGGAAGGATTTCTCGACACTGCACCCGATTGATGAGAACCGGTCATATGTGACGATCGGACATGCGTGCGCCGTGCCGCCCGGCGGTCAGCCGGGCAGGCACGGCGCGGTCGCGATGTCGCCGGCTACCGGACGGGCAGGGGCAGCTGGGGGGCTGCGGCCTTGGCGCCGACCGGCAGCTGCACCGGCGGATCGACCGGCAGCTCCACCGGCGGCTCGACCGGCAGCTCCACCGGGAGCGTCGGCAGGGTCGGCAGCCCTGGGAGGTCGGCCGCGGGCAGGCCACTGCCGAGCACGGTGGCCACGGCGAGGTTGACCAGCGAGGTCAGGGTCGCGGTGACCTGGGTGACGACACCGGTCGCCTCACCGGAGGTGACCGCCGCGAGCAGACCGGCGACCGCCTTCTCGACCGTGGCGAGTGCGTCGGTGACGATGTCGGCGGGCGCGGCTGCCTTCGCGCCGGTCGCGAGCGGGGCCACCGGGGCTGCGACGGCCGGCGCTTCGACCGCGGGGGTCTCCGGCAGCGGCGCCGGAACGGTGCCCTTGGCGGCATCGACGGCCGCCTTGATCTTCGCCTTGAGGGCCTCCGCGTCGGCGGCGGGGACCTGACCGTCGTCGGCCTTGAGTACGGCGGTGAGGAGTTCGGTGACCGGGGCGGTCACCGCCCCCATGTTCCCGAGGGCTTCCGTCTGGGCCAGCAGGGCGGTGGCGTCGGGGAGGGGAGCGTGCGCGGAATCGGTGGCCGCGCGGGACGGGCGGGATTCGTCGGCGACGGCGGGTCCCGCCATACCGAGGGTGATGACGGCGGATATCGCCAGGGCGGTGAGGCGGCTTGAAGCCAGGGGACGCATGAATGTTCCTTTTCCGTATGCGTCGGACAACGACTCAACCCACCGTGCCTGCGGGTATAGCGCTCCGCAACGACAGAACTACTGAGCGCCACCCCTCCGTTCGAGTGAATCCAACCCTCTGACCTGGTCCTCCGAGGGGCGTACGCCGTTGCACCGAACGGCGCACGTGGGTGCGTCCGAACGAGCGGAAGGCCGGCGCGCCGCACCCCTGGACGGGGCGGCGCGCCGGCCTCGGAAGGACCACGATCCGGCGTGCGAGATCAGACGTTGGCGCAGGTGTTGCCGAAGGCCGGGTTCAGCGCGCCGATGACGTTGACGGTGTTGCCGCAGGCGTTGATCGGGATGTGGATCGGAACCTGGATGAGGTTGCCGGACAGGACACCCGGGGACTTCACGGCCGCGCCCTCGGCGTGCGAGTCGGCGGCGGCGACACCGGTGGCACCCGCGACGGACGCGGCGACGCCCACGGACAGGACTACAGCCTTCGCGATACGGGACATGGAGAAGCGCTCCTCGATTGTGTTCGGACACATCGGATCGGTCGGACCCGACGGTCGGCGCGGACGGTTTCGCCACGCTCCTTCAACAACGCGGCGCCAATTGATCGGTTGCTCTCCCGAACGGGTGACGTTCAACAGATCTTTGGGCCATAGGAGGGTCATTCGAGCGAGTGGGCCGGGAATGGCGCAACACGCACAACGAGGAACCTGCCGAACGGATACGGGAGTTAGCGTTCGCGAGCATCTAATGCTTACTATCGCCCGGCGTCGGGGTTATAACGTTCCCGAACGTTGCTTCCGGTCCAGCCGCGCGTTCACATATTTCGTACGGCCGACTCGTTCCTCTCCCCCGGTCTTCACGGGTCTTCCCTTCTCTCTCTCATCAAAGCGGAGAACCTGTATGCGGAATTCAGCGGTTCACGCTGTGCGCCGCGGTCTGTTGTGCGCCCTGTCGTGTGCGGCTCCGTCCGCCGCGTTGCCGGCCGCCTCCGCCGCCGCGCCCCAGCCCACGGAGGCCCCCCGCGTCCCGTTCGCGTCGAAGAGTGTCCTGCTCTCCGAATCCGCCAATTCCGTTGACGACGTGATGAACTCCAGCATCACCGATTTCGGCGCCGACCGGATCGAACGGCTGCCCGTTCGTCAGAACGCCCTGGGGTACGACTCCGACGTCTTCGATCTCGGGGGTGCGCTGCGCCATGGAGCCGACCGATTCCACGTCCGCTTCGGCACCCGGAAGGACACCGTCCGGCTCGGGGCGCTCTTCCTCCAGGCGGACGTCGGGCGTTGACGTGCTGTCCCCACGGGAGCCGGACTCCTCTTCCTTCACCGTGCTGCACGCGGTCCAGCCCGGTGACGGCGGTGTCGCCCGGGTCGTCACCGACCTGGTCCGCGCCCAGCTCGCGGCCGGGCTGCGGGTCGCCGTCGCCTGCCCTCCCCACACCCCGCTCGCCACGGCCGTCCTGGCCGAGGGCGCCAGGCTGCACGCGTGGCGGGCGGGTCGTGACCCCGGTCCGAAGTTGGTCCGGGAGACCCGCGACCTCGCCCGGCTGATCCGTACGGTCCGCCCCGCGCTGGTCCACGCGCACAGCGCAAAGGCCGGGCTGTGCGCCCGACTGGCCCTGCGCGGGCGGATCCCGACGGTCTATCAGCCGCATGCCTGGTCCTTCGAGGCGGTCGAGGGAACGATCGCCGCGCTGGCCGTGCGCTGGGAGCGCCGGGCGGCGCGCTGGACGCAGCGGATCATCTGCGTCAGCGAGGCCGAACGCCGTACGGGCGAGGAGGCGGGCGTCCGGGCGACCTGGTCGGTCATCCACAACGGCGTGGACGTGGCAAGGTTCGCCGCCGCGCCGACGGCCGGTGAGGACGCAGCCGGCGACGGGCCCCTCGTCGTGTGTGTCGGGCGGCTGTGCCGGCAGAAGGGGCAGGACGTTCTGCTCGCCGCCTGGCCGGCCGTCCTCGCCGAGATCCCGACCGCCCGTCTCGTCCTGGTCGGTGACGGACCGGACGGCGAGCGGCTGCGGGCCGGGGCGCCTGCTTCGGTGCGGTTCGCCGGCGCCGTCGACGACACCGCGCCGTGGTACCGGGCGGCCGATCTGGTCGTGCTGCCCTCCCGTTGGGAGGGCATGGCGCTCGCACCCCTGGAGGCCATGGCGAGCGGCCGGCCGGTCGTGGTCAGCGATGTGGACGGGGCGCGCGAAAGCCTGCCGCCCGGCCACGAACCCCTGTGCCTGGTCCCGTCCGAGGACCCGGCCTCGCTCGCCGCCGCCGTCGGCCGCCTTCTCGGCCGGCCGGAGCTGCGGCGGGACCTGGGCCGCCAGGCCCACGAGCACGTACTCAGCAGATTCGATGTGCGGCGCACCGGCGCGGCCGTCGCGGGCGTGTACCGCGAGCTGGCCGGAGTGCGGTGCACCGAGCACAGAGAGCCGATTTCGCCGTGACTACGGAAAGCACCAGCGTCCCTCCCTCACCGGGCCCCTGGCCCCAGGCGGGCACGGGCCACGCGCCCGGACTCGCCTCCCTCGCACCGCAGCGCCGCAGGTCCGAGCGGCTCGCGCTGCCGCCGCGCCGGCCCGCGCCGTCGCGTACGGCCGCCGTACCGCTGATCGTGGCCGACGGTCTGGCCGTGCTGCTCGCCGCCGCGCTGCTGCCCGAGCCGCACCGCGAGCTCCGGCTGTTCCTGCTGGTGGCCGGATGCGTCCTCGTGCTCAACGGGTACGCGGGGCTCCACCGGCCCGGCGCCCTCACCTCCGTACTGGACGAACTGCCCGCACTCGCCGCCCGCGCCGCGGTCGCCTGGTGTGTCGCGGCGGCCTTCGTCGCCGCGTACACCCCCGCCCAGGCGATCGGCCCGGGCGCACTCGGATTCGGGTACGCCACGCATCTCGCCGCCGTGTGTACGGGCCGCGGAATCGTGCACGCGCACAGGCGCCGGGCGGCCCGGGCGCATCCGCGGTCGGCGCTGGTCGTGGGCGGGACGGCGGCCGCCCGCCGGTTCGCGGCGGCAGTGGCGCAGCACCCGGGGTACGGCATCCGTCCGGTCGGGATCGTGGGCTCGCGGCCGGACGGGGAGCCCGGTCTTCCGGTGCTCTCCTCGCCTGAGGAGATCCACCGGGCGGTCATCCAGAACACCGTGCGCGACGCGGTGTTCCTGACCGAAGACACCGGCCTGGTGACGCTCTTCCAGAACTACGGCTGCACCACCTGGCGGGTGGGCGGCGAGCGGCACGACGGGCCGATGGGCGACCACCTGTGGGGGTACGGCTGCCGTCGGCTGGTCCCGTTGAGCGAGCGGCGCGGCCTGACCGCGAAGCGCGCGCTCGACGTGGTCCTGGCCGGTCCCGCGCTGGCCCTCGCCCTGCCCGTACTGCTGCTGTGCGCGCTGGCGGTGCGGCTCTCCGACGGGCCCGGGGTGCTCTTCCGCCAGGAGCGGGTGGGGCAGCACGGGCGGCTGTTCACGTTGCTGAAGTTCCGTACGCTGCGCCCGGCCGACGAGACCGAGTCGGCGACCCGGTGGAGCGTCGCCAACGACCGACGGATGAGCACGGTCGGCAACTTCCTGCGGCGCAGTTCGCTGGACGAGCTGCCGCAGCTGTGGAACGTGCTGCGCGGGGACATGAGCCTGGTCGGGCCGCGGCCCGAACGGCCTTACTTCGTCGCCCAGTTCAGCCGGATCCACGCCGGTTACGCGGACCGCCACCGGATGCCGGTCGGTCTGACCGGCCTGGCGCAGGTGCACGGGCTGCGCGGCGACACCTCTATCGAGGACCGCTGCCGCTTCGACAACCACTACATCGATCACTGGTCGCTCTGGCAGGACGTGCGCATCCTGCTGCGGACCGCGGCCGGACTGGTCCGACCGGCGGGGAGCTGATGATGGCGACGGCGGTGGCGGTTCCCGCCCTGCACGACGACGTACGGGACTGGGCCCGCAGGGCGTGGTCCCTGTCCCCGGTCCTGGCGGTGATCGCGCTGCTGCTCGTCCCGGCGACCGGCGGCGCCGAGGGAGGCACCGGGGGGACCGGGGGGCTCGCGGACGCGGCCTCGGGGCTGCTCGTGCTGATCTCTCTGGTGCGGGTGATGCGCAGCGGAGCCCGGCCGCTGACCCGGTGGGCGGCGGTCGTGCTCGGTCTGCCGGTCCTCGGGATCTGTCTGGCGGCGATCACCTCGAGCGATCCGGCGGCGAGCCTGCCGGGCGTGGCCCGCTACCTCCAGGTCTTCGTGCTCGTCCCGGCGGCCGTGCTGCTGATGATCCGCGACCGGCGGGACTTCGCGGTGGTCGCGTGGGCGCTGGTCGCTCTGGCCCTGCTGCAGGGCGCGGTGGGGGTCACGCAGTACCTGACCGGAACGGGCGCGTCGTACATGGGCGAGGACGTCCGGGCGGTGGGGACGTTCGGGCCGACCGATGTGATGGGGATGGCGACGGTCGTCTCGTACGGCCTCGTCGTCGTCACCGGGATGGCGCTGGGCAGCGGGCGCGGGCGGGTGCGGACGGCGGCGCTGGTCTGCGCGGGTCTGCTGTTCCTGCCGCTGGTGCTCTCCTTCAGCCGGGGCGCGTGGATCGCGACGGTCCTGGCGATCGCGATCCAGCTCGTGCTCTCGGGGCTGCGCCGGGCGGGGCGGGTGGCGCTCGTGACGGGCGCGCTCGCGGTGGTCCTGGTGGGTGGTTTCGGGGTGGGTTCGGCGATGGTGAAGGAGCGGGTCACCAGCATCACGCAGGTGGCGGGGGCGCCGGACCAGTCGGTGACGGACCGGTACACGATGTGGGCGGCGGCGGAGCGCATGTGGCGCTCGGACCCGCTGACGGGGGTGGGCCTGAAGGGCTTCCCCGCGTACCGCGACTCCAACGCCTCGCTCGCGCTGTCGTCGGGCAGTGACACGGCGGGCGCGGGCGCGACGTTCCGGCGCCAGCCGCTGCTCTCGCCGCACAACATGTACTTGCTGGTGCTCAGCGAGCAGGGCCTGGTGGGTCTCCTCACCCTCGCGGGCAGTTGGGCGGCGCTGCTGGTGGGTGCGCTGCGGCGGCGTGCGCGGGGCGCGGACTGCGCGCTGGTCGCGATCGGCCTGCTGTCGTGGCAGCTCATCGACTTCTTCTACGCGGACATCGGCGGGCCGTCGACGGTCCTGATGTCGGTCGTCCTCGGCCTCGCGGCGTGGTGGGCGCTGGCGGAGGTGAAGCGTGCGTGACCCCTGGGGCGGGGAGCCGGAGTCGACGGACCGTGCGCGGCCTCCGAAGACCCCCGGCCAGGAGTCCGTCGCGGGGTCGGATGTGCGCGGGGGGTGGTCGGGCCGGCCCGCCGACCCGTGGTCCGTGTCCGACCGCTCGACGGCCTCGGCCTACGCGGGCGGCGGCTGGCGCTGGGCGGGCACGGCTTCCCCGGCCCCGACAGGCCCGCCGCCGGCCGTCCACCGCCCACAACCCGCTGCCTCGGCGGGGCCCAGGGCCGGGGCCGTGGCGACAGCTCCAGGCGGTGCGCCGCACGCGCCGGTCGAGCGCCCGGGGCGGGCCGGCGCGCGGGATCGGTTCGACGGACGTACGCCGCGCGGGGCACATGCGCGGCGGGCCCAGGGCCGCTCCGCCTCCGGCAGATTCCTGGCGCGGGCCGCAGCCGTGACCGCCGGGCTCACCGCGGCCGGGGCCGTGCTCGGACTCGTACGGGATCAGATCCTGGCGCACTTCTTCGGGGCGGGGGCCGAGACGGACGCGTTCCTGGTCGCCTGGACCGTGCCCGAGTTCGCCTCGACGCTGCTCATCGAGGACGCGATGGCGCTGATCCTGGTGCCCGCGTTCAGCCGCGCCCTGGCGCGGCGCGCGGGCAGCCTGTTCGGGGACCCTGTCCGTACCCTCGTCCGCGCCACGCTGCCCCGGCTCGCGCTCGCCATGTCCGCCGTCGCCGGGCTCCTGGTCCTCGCCGCGCCCGCGCTCGTGGCGGCGCTCGCGCCCGGGCTCCCCGATCCGCGGCTCGCCGTCGACTGCACCCGGCTGACCGCGACGTGTGTGCTGACCTTCGCGCTCGCCGGCTACTGCTCGGCCGCCCTGCGCGCCCACGGCTCCTTCCTCCCGCCGGCCGCCATCTACGTCGCGTACAACGTCGGCATCATCGGCACGATCGTCGTGCTGCGCGAACCCTTCGGCGTGCGGGCCGCCGCCACCGGGGTCGCCGTCGGCGGCGTGCTGATGGTGGCGGTCCAGGCGCCGTACCTGATCCGGGAGTTGCGCCACCGGCCCGTACCGAAGGGCGGCGAGCCGGCCGCGAGGAGCGACGGCGGCCGCCTTCTCGTCCTCGGACTCATCGCCCCCGTCATCGCCTTCGCCGTCTCCCGCCAGTCCCAGATCCTCATCGAGCGGTTCCTCGCCTCGCCCCTGCCGGCCGGCGCCATCTCGCATCTGAACTACGCGCAGAAGGTCGCGCAGATGCCGATGATCCTCTCCCTGATGCTGTGCACGGTCAGCTTCCCGGTCGTCGCCCGCGCCATGGCGGCGGGGGACACGGACGGCGCACGGCGCCGCGTCGAACGGGATCTGCTCCTCGCCGCCGTGGTCGTCCTCATCGGCACCTCGGTGGTGATCGCCGCCGCCCCGCAGATCGTCGAACTCCTCTTCCAGCGCGGCGCCTTCGACCCTTCCGACACCGCTGCGACCGCCGCCGTGATGCGGGTCTACGCCCTCGGTCTGCTCGGCCAGACGACGGTCGGCGCGCTGGTCCGCTGCTACTTCTCCGCCGCCCATCCGCTCTGGTACCCGGCCGCCGCGATGGCCGCCGGTCTCGTCGCGACGGCCATCGCCGGAGTCTTCGGCTCCGCCGTGTGGGGCAGCGTCGGCATCGCCGCGGCCAACGCCCTCGGCATCACGCTGACCGCCGTGATGCTGCTGCTGGGCGCCCGCCGCCAGTCCATCCCGGTCCGTATCCGCTACCTCGGGGAAGGGCTCCTGCGGCTGGCCACCGCCGCCGCCTGGGCCACCGGAGCCGGCTGGCTCTGCTCGCTGTGGATCGACCCCCCGGTCCTCTCCCTCGCGGTCGCCGCCCTCGTCTGCGCCTCCGTCTTCCTGCTCTTCCTCGCCTGCGCCGCCCGTGCGCCGGACATCCCACCCCTCACCCGCACCGCATCACGAAGGCTCGCCCATGCCCGCTGCCACGGCGCCCCGCACCGCCGCGATTCGTCGACTGCTGCCGAAGCCGCCCCCGTGGGTGGTGATGTACCACTCGATCGCCGACACCGCAGATGATCCGTACCGTGTGACGGTCTCCCCCGTCCGCTTCGCCCGGCAGCTGCACTGGCTGAACGACCGGGGGCTGCGCGGCGTATCGGTGCGCGAGCTGCTCGCCGCGACCGCCGCCGGCCGGGCCAAGGGGCTCGTCGGGCTCACCTTCGACGACGGGTACGCCGACTTCCTCGACTCGGCCCTCCCGCTGCTGCGCCGTCACGGCTTCACCGCCACCGTCTACGTGCTGCCCGGCCGCATCGGCGGCGAGAACGCCTGGGACCGCGACGGCCCGCGGAAGCACCTCCTGACCGAGGACGGCATCCTGCGCGTGGCCGAGGCCGGCATGGAGATCGGTTCGCACGGGATGCGGCACATCTCGCTCACCGCCGTCGACGACCGGACCCTCGCCGAGGAGACGCGGTGCAGCCGCGAGCTCCTGGAGGAGATCACCGGCACGCCGGTGGACGGCTTCTGCTACCCGTACGGAGACGTCGACGCCCGCGTCGTCCGGGCCGTACGGGAGGCCGGCTACCGCTACGGCTGCGCCATCGACCCCGGGCCGCTGACCTGTGCGCACGCGCTGCCCCGTATCCACATCGACGAGCAGGACACCCCCTGGCGGCTCACCGCCAAGCGCGTCCTGCACCCGCTGCGCCGCCGCCGGCCGGGCAACCTCGTCCAGGAGTTCGCATGAAGGTCCTGCACATCATCACGGGTCTCGGGATCGGCGGCGCCGAGCAGCAACTCCGGCTGCTGCTGCGCCATCTGCCCGTACGGAGCGAGGTCGTCACGCTCACCAACCCGGGCACCGTCGCCCGCGGCATCTCGTCCGACGGCGTACCGGTGGTCCACCTCGGGATGACCGGCAACCGGGATCTCGGCGCGCTCCCCCGGCTCGCGGGAATCGTCCGCCGGGGCCGGTACGACCTCGTCCACACACACCTCTACCGGGCCTGTGTGTACGGCAGGATCGCCGCCCGCCTCGCCGGGGTCCGCGCGGTCCTCGCCACCGAGCACTCCCTCGGCGACACCCAGATCGAGGGCCGGCCGCTCTCGGCGGGCACCCGCGCCCTCTACCGGGCCACCGAACGGCTCGGCACCTCCACGGTCGCCGTCTCGCCCAGCGTCGCCCGTCGCCTCGAGAAGTGGGGCGTGGCCCCCTCCCGTATCCATGTCGTCCCGAACGGCATCGAGCGGGCGCGCTTCGGCCATGACGAGGGCGCGCGGCGGATGACGCGCAACGTGCTCGGCCTGCCGGCGGACGCGTTCGTCGTCGGCGGGGTGGGGCGGCTGGCGCCCGGAAAGCGTTTCGACCGGCTCGTCCGCGCGGTGGCGTCGGTGCCGGAGGCGCGGCTGCTGCTGGTCGGGGAGGGCGAGGAGCGCGAGCGGCTGCTCGCCGTGGCGCGGGAGTGCGGGGCGGGCGGACGGGTGCTTCTCGCGGGCGCCTGCGAGGACCCGCCGTCCGTGACGTCCGCCGGTCCCGGCCTGCCCTCGCTCCTGGCGGCGATGGACGTCTTCGTCTCCACCTCCCCCGACGAGTCCTTCGGGCTCGCGGTCGTCGAGGCGCTGGCCGCCGGACTTCCGGTGCTGTACGTGGCCTGCCCGGCGATCGACGACCTGCCGCCCGACGCCGCCCCCGGGGCGCGTCGGATCGGCGCGTCCGTACCCGAACTGATCTCGGCGTTGCGCGGCATCCGGGACGCCCGCCTCGCCCGGCTGCCGCAGCCCGAGGCCGCGCGCCGCTACGACATCGCGCACAGCGCCCAGCAGCTGATGTCCCTCTACGAACAGGCCGTCCACGGCACCCCTCTCCTCGCGAAGTGAGACACCCATGAGTCCCTTGAGCCCCAGCGCTCTGCCTCCACAACGCTCCTCCCTCATGAGGGCCCTGCGCATGCCCCGCCGCGGGTGGGTGCTGCCCGCCTCGGTGCTGGTCGGCGCCATGCTCGGCGGCGGGTACGGGGCGCTGAAGGCGCCCGAGTACGCGGCGACGAGCTACGTCATCGTGGTCCCCGGCGAGAAGTCCGACCCGGCCGCCGCCCTCGGCTTCGCCCAGGCGTACGGGCGGGTCGCCACCGACATCGCAGTGACCGGCGACGCGCAGGTGTGGGCCGGGGTCTCCGCCGCGACCCTGCGCTCGAGCGTGCAGGCGGCGACCTCGCCCGACGCGCCGATGATCTCCATCACCGCGCGGGCGACGAAGCCGGGCCGGGCGGTCTCGATGGCGGACGGCGTCGCGCGCGCCCTGGTCGTCAACAGCTCGCACGTCGCCGGGAACACGGGCGTGAAGGTCGTCCAGTTCTCCCGGGCGACCCGGCCGGTGGAGCCGGTCTCGCCGTCCGCCCCGCTCTCCGCCCTGGTCGGCGGCTGCGCGGGCGGCCTGCTCGGCGGTCTGGTGCTGCTGGTGCGGCCCCAGCGCGCGGCGCGTGCGGAGGCACGGCACTCGCGGCAGACGCCGTCCGCCGCCGTTCCCGCCCCGGCGGCAGCCCAGCACCAGCCGGCACCGGAGGCGGTGTGACCCTGAGCGGACTGAGCACGCAGATCTGCCGGGACGGCGAGGAGTTCGGTCGGCTCGGCGAGCGGTGGGCGTCGCTGTACGCCCGCTGTTCCACGGCCACCCCGTTCCAGTCCCACTCCTGGCTGCACTCCTGGTGGGTGTCGTACGGCAGGCCGGGCGCGCTGCGCGTGGTGCTCGTACGACGGGAGGACGGCGAACTGGTCGCGGCGGCGCCCCTGATGCGCGCCGGGGGCCCGCTCCCGGTCCTCACCCAGCTGGGCGGCTCGATCACGGACTTCACCGACGTCCTGCTCGACGACGCGTGCCCGGAGGCGGCGCCCGCGCTGGCCGGAGCGCTGGGCAGGGCGGCGCGCGGTGCGGTGGTCGATCTGCGCGAGGTGCGGCCCGGGGCGTCGGCCGAGCAGGTCTTCGCCCGCTGGCCCGGCCCACGCCGGCGGCTGGCCGACTCGCTCTGTCTGGAGCTGCCCGCCGTACCGATGGACGCCCTGCTCGCACGGATTCCCTCGGGAAAGGCCCAGCGCGTGCGCGCCAAGCTGCGCAAACTGGACGCGCTCGGCATCGACGAGCGCGTCGTGCCGGGCGAGGAGGTGCCGGCCGCCCTCGAACGGCTGCTGAGACTCCATCAGCTCCAGTGGCAGGGGCGGGGAGTGACCGTCGAGCACACCAGCGACCGGTTCGCCCAGCATCTCGCACGGGCGGTGCGGCCGATGGTCGAGTGCGGGGACGCGCGGGTGACCGAGTTCCGGCTCGCCGGCGACGTCGTCGCGGCCGATCTGACGCTGATGTCGCCGCGGCTCGCGGGCGGCTACCTGTACGGCGCGGATCCGGTGCTGCGTGCGCGGAAGGTGGACGTGGCGACGATGCTGCTGCGCCACGGGGCGCGCGAGACCAGTGCGAGCGGGCGGGCGACCCTGAGCATGTTGCGGGGCACCGAGCCGTACAAGCAGCACTGGCGTCCGGAGACCGTCCCCAACCAGCGGCTGATGCTGGCGGGGCGGGGGGCCGCCCCGCTGCTGTGGCTGTGCGCGGGCGCGGCGGACGGACGGCGCTGGGCGGCGCGGCAGGCGCGGGAGCGAGCCTGGGTGGGGCGGGCGCTCGGACGGCTGCGGGGACGGACGAACGGCGGCGGAGGATGAGCTCCTCTGCCGCCGTGCGGGCCGTGCTCCTTCGGTGATCAGGTGATCAGAAGGGCCAGTTGTCGCTGTCCAGGACGTTCTCCCAGGCGTCGTTCTCCTCGGCCTCGTCCTCGATCTCGGCCTCGTCCTTCCAGTCCCAGCCGTCCTTGGGGACGCAGACGGGACCGCCGATCCAGTTCTCCACCCACGAACCGAGGTTCACGGTCCAGCAGTTCGGCTTGGGCTTCGGCTCGGGCTTGGGCTCGGGCTTCGGTTCGGGCTTCGGTTCGGGCTTCGGCTCGGGCTTCTCGGGCTTGGGCTCAGGCTTCGGCTCGGGCTTCTCGGGCTTGGTCTCAGGCTTCGGCTCGGGCTTCGGCTCCGGCTTCGGCTTCGGCTCGGGCTTCTCGGGCTTGGTCTCAGGCTTCGGCTCGGGCTTCGGCTCCGGCTTCGGCTTCGGCTCGGGCTTCTCGGGCTTGGTCTCCGGCTTGGGTACAGGCTTCGGTTCCGGCTTGGGCTCGGGGATCGTCGGGATCTCCGGTTCCGCCGGCGCCTCGGGCACCTCGGGCTCGGTGGGCAGCTCGGGCCACGCCGGATCCTCCGGCAGCTCGGGCCATGTCGGAAGCTCCGGCAGCTCCGGCTCCTCGGGCCATGTCGGATCCTCCGGCAGCTCCGGCACCTCGGGCACCTCAGGCAGCTCCGGCTCCTCCGGCTCGACCGGTACTTCCGGAGCCTCAGGCCCGGTCGGTACCTCAGGTACCTCGGGCTCCACTCCGGAGAGCATCTGCCGGAACACCTGAGACGACTTCGGGTTGTCGTCGCACTGCCAGACGCCGTGCGGGCAGTAGTCGGTGATCGTGTGATACAGCGGCTTGTGCTCGTTCATCCATTCGAGCATCCGCCGCATGTACTCGGCATTGTCCCCGTTCCGGAAGAGTCCCCATTCCGGATAGGAGATCTGCTTGCCGTGCTCCTTCGCGAAGTCGACCTGCTTCTGCAGTCCGTACGGCTCGCTGATGTGCCGGTCGAAATTGGAACCCGGCGGCTGGTCGTACGAATCCATGCCGATGATGTCGACGACGTCGTCACCCGGATAGCATTCCGTCCACGGAATGGCATCCGTCCCACGGCTCGGATTGAAGTCGAAGCGGAACTTCTGGCCGGGAACGGACCGCATGGCGGCGACGATCCGGTTCCAGTACTTCTTCCACGCCGCGGGATCCGGTGCGCACCGGTGCGTGTACGTGGTGCCGTTCATCTCCCAGCCGAGGACGATGACGGTGTCGGTCGCGTCCAGGTCGACCAGGCGCTGCGCGAGCGTCTTGAAGTGGTGGTCGTAGTACCCGGCCGCACCGAGCTGGAGCTGGCGGCGGACCTCGTAGTCCGAGACGCCGGCCTCGTTCCGCTCCAGCATCGGCACGTTCAGCACGAACAGCCGGTCGTCCTGCTCGTTGCGCCAGTCCGCCCAGGCGTTCAGGAAGCCCGGGGGGCCTTCGATGTTCGACCAGAGATCGCCGGGCAGGTACGTGTGGCCGACGCGGAGCTCCCGCCCTCCGAGCCATCGCTCCAGCTGGCCGATCCGGCCGACCCCGACCGGGCCGGATTCGAGGAACGCGCCCAGTGCGGTGGACAGAGTCGGTTGAGGGTCCCGCGTCGTTGCGGATTCGGCGGCGTGAACTGGAGAGGACAGCACGACTGAACCTGAGGCAAGGAGACCTGCGGTGAACACCCCCAGCCACACACTCGAAACTTTCCGCTTTCGGTAGGCCATGGCCACTCCTTCACGATCTGCGCCGATTGATGGTCCGTCAGTCAGATGCTCCGAAAGTATTCCTAATAAGCCGACCGTGAACGCGGCATCGATCTGATCAGTAGTCCATTGGTGTATTTCATCGCCCAGTTGGGGCACCCGATGCGAAGGAAAGCCGTGCCGACGCCGGCTGCCCGGGCATGACAAGGGCCGGCCCCGCGGAACGTCGATGACGTCCCGCGGGGCCGGCCCGAGCCGTTTGTCAGTAGTTGACGCAGACGTTGCCGAACGCCGGGTTGATCGCACCGATCAGGTTGAGGCTGTTGCCGCAGAAGTTGATCGGGATGTTGATCGGCACCTGGATGTTGTTGCCCGACAGCACACCCGGCGAACCGGCCGCGAAGCCGTACGCGTCGGAGTCCGCCATCGCGGGCGCGGCCGCACCGAGAGCCATGAACAGACCGGCGACGACGACCGCAGCCTTCTTGCACTTCATTTCGTCTAAGTCCTTTCCGCGGCGGACGGAATTTCACGGATCTCGCGAATCACCGGTGCATTGACGCCCCCGGCCTCCACCGCACACAACACAACGACCATGCCCGGGAAAGGAAACCGGCTTATCGCCGACAGATCGGTATTCACTCCATTGCGCTCACGGTCAGCGCGGCCAGACGGGCGTCGCCATCAGACGCTCCCACTCGCGGTCCGGCATGCCCGGCACCGTACGGCCGGCCAGGGCCCATTGCTGGACCAGCGAGGAGTAGACGGGGAAAGGTCCCCGGTCGACAGGTGGCGGCGGGTCCGCCACATAACGGCTCTTCGGAATGAAGGCCATCCGCTCCCATTTCCCGGGATCGGGTGCCATCTTCCCTCCCATCCACTGCGGTTCCCGCATCATTCCACAGACGTCGCAGGAGAGTGATTCAACCGGCCCACGTCGCGTCGCGAACCTGTGTACGACGGGCATCGACTTACGGTGCGGGCGTTCTCAATTCCGAGCCGATGGAGGCTGCCCGTGTCCATCAGGAAATTCCCGCGTCCACGCCGTCTTGTGCTCGCCACGGCGGCGCTCGCCGCCCTCGGCTCCGGGGCGCTCGCCGCGGTCCCGGCCGCCATGCCCTCAGAGGACCGCGGACTCAACATCCTGGTCGTCGGGGTCGACAGCCGGGCGGGCCTCACGGCCGAGGAGATGAAGCGCCACCACGCCGGCGGCAAGGGCTGCGACTGCACGGACGTGATGATGCTGGTGCACATCTCCGCCGGGTACGACCGGGTCAGTGTGGTGAGCCTGCCCCGCGACACGCTCACCGGCTTCCCCACGGAACACGTCGACCAGCGGACCGGTGCGGTGCACGGCCCGCACCAGGCGAAGATCAACGCCGCTCACACCGAGGGCGGTCCGGCGTTCACCGTCGAGGCCGTCGAGCACATGACCGACGCCCCCGTCCACCGCTACCTCGAGATCGACTTCCGTCGCTTCATCGACGGTGTGGACCAGGTCGACGGCGGAGTGCCCGTCTGCACCGTGGAGCCGCTCAAGGATGCGGTCACCGGCATCGATCTCGCCCCGGGGACGAAGAAGGTCGGGGGCGGCGAGGCGCTGCAGTACGTCCGTTCACGGCGTGCCGACGGGAAGATGGACTTCGGGCGGATCCAGAAGCAGCAGAAGTTCGTGGTCAACATGCTGAAGACGATCCGGGCGGGCCTGCTGGACGACCCCACCCGGCTGCGGCTGCTGGCCTCGACGCTGCGGGGCACGGCGCACATGGATCGTGCGCTGTCCGTGACCGAGATGCTGACGCTCGCCTTCCGGCTGCGGCACATCGGCCCCGACCGTACCGAGTTCGCGACCGTACCCATCCGCGCCTTCAACCCCACCATCGAGGGTGTGGGGGCCACCCTCGCCCGGGACGAGGAGCAGTCGGCGGAGATCTTCGAAGCGCTGCGCGTCGACCGGCCGCTGCCGGAGGCCCGGCCGACGCAGACGAGCGAGATCCCGCAGGGCCTCGGCGAGTACCGGCCGACCGACGGCGCCTCGCTCGTCTGCCCGTAGTCCACCCGGGCGCCGGTCCGTGCGCTCAGCGCGAGAGCGTACGGGCCAGCTCGGCCGGGTCCGTCGTGGGCGCGTCGCAGGTGAAGTGACGGCAGACGTACGCGGCCGCTCCCCCGTCCACCAGCGGACGGTCCTTGAGCAGCGGGAACTCCTCACTGTCCGGGGCGCCGAAGGCGACGACCGCGCCGGGGGTGGGGGCCAGCAGAGCGGTGCGGCGCAGGGCCTGGGCGGTGTCGTCGTCGGCGGCGCCGACCACCGCGATCTCCCGGGGCCCGTCGAGCAGCGCCTCCGCCGTGGCCAGACCCCAGCCGATGAACCGGGGCGCTCGCGGACCCAGCGCCTTGACCACCCCGAGCGCGCCCTCGGCGGCCGAGCGGTGCGCCTCGGAGCCGGTGTGGGCGGCGTAGGAGAGCAGCGCGCCGGCGGCGGCCGTCCAGCCGGACGGGGCGGCGTTGTCCGTCGGGTCCTGGGGCCGGCGGATCAGCGCCTCGGCGTCGTGCGCAGTGTCGTACAGCGCGCCGCCCTCGGCGACGAACTGGTCAAGGACGATGTCCAGAAGGAATCCCGCGAACTCCAGCCAGACCCCCTCTCCGGTGACCCCGGCGAGCGCCAGGAAGCCCTCGGCGACATCGGCGTAGTCCTCCAGGACCCCGGCGTTGGCGCCGGCCTGCCCGTCCTTGGAGGTACGGGCCAGCCGGGCGTCCGTGCCCATGTGCAGCCGCACGAGCAGATCGGCGGCCTCCGTGGCGCGCTCGACCAGGTCGGGCCGGTCGAAGAAGGCGCCGGTCTCGGCGAGCGCGGCGATCGCGAGGCCGTTCCAGGCGGCGACGATCTTGTCGTCGCGGCCGGGGCGCTCGCGCCGGTCGCGGGCGGCGAGCAGGCGCTCCTTGATCGAGGCGATCCGGTCGGCGTCCGCCCCGGGCTCCGTTTCCGCGGACCGCGGGAGCTGGAGGACGGAGGAGCCCTCCTCGAAGGTCCCTCCCTCGGTGACGCCGAAGTGGGCGGCGGCATGGGCGGCGTCGTCCTCGCCGAGGACTTCGGCGAGCTGCGCCGGAGTCCAGACGTAGTACGCGCCCTCGACATGCCGGCCCGTGCCGTCGTCGGAGTCCGCGTCGAGCGCGGAGGCGAAGCCGCCCTCGGGAGTGCGCAGTTCCCGGACCAGGAAGTCGGCGGTCTCCAGGGCGACCCTGCGGGCCAGGTCACTGCCGGTGGCCCGCCACAGGTGCGCGTACACCCGGCACAGCAGGGCGTTGTCGTACAGCATCTTCTCGAAGTGCGGGACGACCCAGTCACGGTCCACGGAGTAGCGGGCGAAGCCGCCGCCGAGCTGGTCGTAGATGCCGCCGCGGGCCATCGCCTCGCAGGTGTCGGCGGCCATCTGCAGAGCGCCCTCGGCTCCCGTACGGGCGTAGTGGCGCAGCAGGAACTCCAGCACCATCGACGGCGGGAACTTGGGCGCGCCCCCGAAGCCGCCGCGGGTCGCGTCGTACTCCCTGGTCAGGCCGAGCAGCGCCTGGGCGAGTTCCTCCTCGCCGGGGACGCCGTCGCCGCCGAAGGCGAGGGAGCGGGCGGAGAGGTCCTTGACGATCTTCCCGGCGACCTCGCCGACCTCGTCGCGGCGCTCGGTCCAGGCGCGGGAGACGCCGTCGAGGACGTCTCCGAAGGAGGGCATGCCGTGCCGGGACTCGGGCGGGAAGTACGTACCGAAGTAGAAGGGCTCGGCGTCCGGGGTGAGGAAGACCGTCATCGGCCAGCCGCCCTGGCCGGTGGCCGCCTGGACGGCCTCCATGTAGACGGCGTCGACGTCGGGTCGCTCCTCGCGGTCGACCTTGACGGCGACGAAGTGGTCGTTGACGTAGGCGGCGGTGGTGTCGTCCTCGAAGGATTCGTGCGCCATCACATGGCACCAGTGACAGCTGCTGTAGCCGACGCTGAGCAGCACGGGGACGTCGCGGCGGCGCGCCTCCTCGAACGCCTCGGCCGACCAGGGCCACCAGTCGACCGGGTTGTCGGCGTGCTGGAGGAGGTACGGGGACGTCTCATGGGCCAGTCTGTTCGGCATGCCCCCATCCTCGCGCACACGGCGAAACCCCGCCCATGCGCCACGGGTGGGGGCGCACGAACGGGGCAGTGATACGGGAAGCGGCCCCGTTCCTCGCACTGGCTCTGCGAGGAACGGGGCCGCTCCGGAGGGACTGGTGGCGTCAGCCGCCGACGTTCCCGTTCTGGGAGAGGACCTCGCCCAGGATGTGCGACAGCGCGTCGTCGCCCTTCTGCTGCACGGAGTTCTGGGTGCAGGTCTGGTTCGACATCGGGTTGCCGAGGACGTCCTGAACCGCGACCGGGACGGCGATGACGCCGACCGGAACCTGCGCCTGGATCTTCTGGATGTCGAAGCAGTGCAGGACGCCACCGTTGATGAGGCCGAAGTTCGGGCTCATGTAGCCACCGGTGGAGTTGCTGCCGATCGACTGCTTCGACTGGTTGCCGATGATGTTGGCGCTGCCGCCGTCGTTGCCGGCCGCCATCGCCGTCGTCGCAGACATGCCGGCGACCGTGGCCGCAACTGCCGCCGTAGCAAGAACCTTCTTGATCACGAGTCTTCCTTCTTGAGCTCGAGGGCCCTGGAACGCTCCGTTAGCCGAAGCACGCTGATCAACTGCCCGAAAAAGGATTGGTTCCGGGTCGTCACTCGGATGCGGTATTCAGCAGATGAACGCCATCGGACGCCGGGTCGAGGGGCAGGCGTTCGGTACGCCGATCGCCCCGCTCCCTCGCGCCGACGCGCGTCACGCAGGACACTTGTGGCCGGAAGCGGAAGCTCTCGGAGGGGGACGCACATGCGGGACAGCCATCGGGCTGAAGCCGAGCGGCTGTTGGCACGCGCCGTGGAGGAGGAGGTGCGGCGCTCCGGGGGCCGCTCCGACTCCACGGCGCTGCTGGCGCGCGGCCGGGCCGCGCTGGACACCATGGCGGCGAGTGCGGGCGAGGAGTACGCGGCCTATCTACGGGCTCTGGAGGAGGCGGAGGCCGGACAGCAGTCGCTGGCGGATCGGTTCAGCAGACAGGCCGTGGGAACTCCCATGCTGGTCACGTCCGTTGCGGCGGCCGCGGCCTTCGGGGCGGACCTGGCGCTGGGCGTGGCCGCCGGGACGGCGCTGGGCGCCGGAGCCGTGGTGGCGGTGGCGGGCGCGGCGGCGACCGTGCTGAAAGTGACCGCCTCGCACTGGCCCGCCGCGCACCGCCGGGCGGGCGCCCTGGGCCAGCCCGGTGGGCCCGATCAGCTACGGCTGCAGTGGCTGACGGCGCTGGAGGTACGGGGCGTGCGCCCCTTTCTCGACCAGCAGCGGGTAATGCTCGCGAGCACGCAGAAGCCGCCGCAGAAGGTCGTGGGACAGCTGCGCGGCGCGGACCGCAGCGCGGCGGCCCGCCGCCGGACCGTCCTGGAACAGTCGTTCGGCCATCTGCCGGACTCCGGAGGGCCGTTCGCGGGGCGGCGCGCCGAACTGGCGCAGATCACCCAGTGGGTGCAGGCGGGCCGGGCGTCGACGCAGACCCGGCCGACGGTCGTGATGTTGTACGGGGAGCAGGGCTCGGGCCGCACGACACTGGCCGTTCGGGCGGCGCACGCACTGCGGGATCAGTTCCGCGGGGCGTGCGTGGTGGACCTGCGCGGCGGCGGGACGCGCGGCGAGAAGCCGCTGTCGACCCGGGAGGCGCTGCTGCATCTGCTGAACCGGCTGGGTGCGCCGCGCGAGCAGCTGCTGTTCCGCGAGCGCTCCTCGGCGGATCAACAGGTTCGCAGACTGGCGGAGTTGTACCACCAGCATCTGACCGGACTGCCGGTGACGGTGATCCTCGACGACGCGGTGGAGGCGGAGCAGGTCCGTACGCTGCTGCCGGAGCGCTCGGACAGCCTGGTCCTGGTCACCTGCCGGGAGCCGCTGGACCTGGGGGACGAGGCGCCGGCGTCCGTCCACCGGCTGCCGGTGGCGGCGCTGGACGCGGCGGGGGCGGAGGAGCTGCTGCGGGAGGCGGCCGAGGAGCCTGATCCCGGCCCGTACGACTCCGAGGCCTTCGACCGGATCCGGGAGCTGTGCGGCGGCCTGCCGCTGGCGCTGCGGGTGGCAGGGTCCTCGCTCGGCCACCGCTCGATGAGCGATCTCGCGCATCTCCTGGACCGTCCGGGCTGGGGCCCTTCGCCCGTCGAACGGGCGCTCTCCGTAGGGTACTTCACCGATCTCGACGAGGACGGCCGACGGCTGCTGCGCCGGCTGGCGCTCGCCGGGCGGGCCTCGCTGGGCGCCGCGGCGGCCGGTGCGCTGCTCGGCGGGAAGGGTCAGGACGGGGCCCGGCTGCTGCGTGAGCTCGCCCAGGCCGGTCTCCTCGACCACGTCCGGGGCGAGCGCTACCGGCTGCACGACGCCGTGCGCGGCTTCGCGGCGGCCCGGCTCCTGGACGAGGAGGACGCGGCGGAGATCGCGGCGGCGCAGGAGCGGCTGATCCAGAACTACGCGGAGCTCGCGGACGCGGTGATCCGGATGGTCGACGGCAAGATGTCGACCCGGGCCGACCGGTTCGGCGGGCACGGCTTCGGGTCCCTGGACGCGGCCCTGCGCTGGCTGGACGACGAGTCGAGCTTCATGACGGCGGCGCTGCGGCACGCCGAGGGCGTCGACCAGCAGACCGTACTGAACCTGCTCGGCGCGCTCTGCGACTACTGCCTGCTGCGCGGCGACCTGTACCGGCTGGGCGAGATCAACGAGCTGACGGACGCGGTCGGGCAGGGTCTGCTGTCCCGGTCGGTGCAGTGGCGGACCGGTATCGCGGCCCGGCAGCTCGGCGAGCTGGACAAGGCGCGCACCACGCTGACCTCGGTGGTCTCCCTCTACCAGGAGGCGCACCAGGACGCGGGGGCCGCGCTCGCGCTCTGTTCCCTGGGGATCACGCTGCATCACCAGGGCAATCTGACCGAGGCGTCGGCGAAGCTCCGCGAGGCGCTGGCGCTCCAGGAGCCGGAGTCGCTGGCCGCCGACCGGGGCTGGACCCTGCACGCCCTGGCGGCCGTCGAGCGGGACCGGGCGAACCTGGCCGAGGCGCTGGCCCTGCTGCATACGGCCCTGGAGCTGCACCGGGAGAACGAGTCCGTGCACGGCGAGGCCTGGGCGCACTTCCAGCTGGGCCAGGTGTGCCTGCGCATGGGTGACGTGGAGCGGGCCGACGCCGAGCTCCGCGCGGCCCTCGACCGGTACGGCCGTACCCGCGACGGGCGCGGCGAGGCGTGGGCGCTGACGCAGCTGGCCCGCGCCCGGCTCGTCGAGGGCGACATCGCGCCGGCGGTGGAGGGCCTGCGCCAGGCCCTCTCCCGCCACCGCGACCAGGAGGACGCGCGGGGCGAGGCGTGGACGCTGTACTACCTCGGGCACGCGCTCGAGGAGCGCGGCGACCTGGATCAGGCGGTACGGGAGCTGGAGCGGGCGCGCACGATGTTCTCCCGGATGCGGGACGTGTACGGGCTCGCCTGCGCCCGGCACCACTCGGGCCGGGTCACCCGCGACCAGCGCGCGGCGCAGACCGGCAATCTGCGGAACTCCGGCTTCGCCCGGCAGCTCCTGGTGGACGCACGGGCGGACTTCCACCGGATCGGCGTGGCCCACGGCGAGGCCTGGACCTGTCTGGAGCTGGCGATCGTCGACGCCGGGAACGGCAAGGTCGCGCAGGCCCTGGAGCTGTGTGGGGAGGCGGTCGGGCTCTTCCTGTCGTACGACGACCGGCGGGGCGCCGACTGGGCCCGCTTCCTGCGCTGCACGTTGCTCCCGTACGCCTCACCGGGCGGCGCCGAGGTGGGCACGGTCGTCGCGCAGGAGGAGCTGAGCCGGCTGATCGAGGACCGCCACCCGACGCGGGACGGGAAGCTGGAGGACTGCGCGGAGGCGTACGCCCTGGTCCTGGAGCGGGGCGTCCAGCTCGACATGGGCTGGCAGGCCTGGGACCTGGGCATGGTGCCGAACCGGCACGCCCGGGAGGTGATGGGCGTCCCGCTGGAGATGGCCTGAGTACGGGGACACCGCGGTGCGGGCTCCCCTCGGGGAGCCCGCAGCAACGCGGGACGGCTCGCCCCTCGGGGCGAGCCCGCGGCATCGCGGTGTGGGCCCTCCCCTCGGGGGGAGCCCGCACCGCGGCGGCCGGCCCGCTACTCCTTGGCGGCCGTACCGCTCGTCGCGGGGGCGGCCGCCTTCGGGTCCGGGGCCTCCTCGAAGGAGACCTTGCCCATGTGGCGGTTCATCGACTTCATCAGCATCCAGACGGCCACGGCCATCACGGCGAAGACGACGAAACCGAGGACGCCGGGGGTCACCTTGTTCTTGTCCAGCTCTTCGGCGGCGAAGGGGACAAGCTGGGTCAGTGCCAGGTGTGCGCTCATGTCAGGCATTGTCGCGGATGCCCGCGAAGAGGTCGTCCTCGGGGAGGGAGGTGGGCACCAGCGACTTGCTGAGCTCGTACTCCTCCGTCGGCCAGACCTCCTTCTGGATCTCCATCGGCACCCGGAACCAGCCGCCGTCCGGGTCGATCTGCGTGCGGTGGGCGATCAGGGCCTTGTCACGGGTCTCGAAGAACTCGGCGCACGGGACGTGCGTGGTCAGGATCCGCTCCGTGCGCTCGAACTCGTCCCAGCGCTTCAGCCAGTCGCCGTACGGCGACTCCATGCCCCGGTCGAGAAGCGCCTGGTGCAGGGCCTCGGTGCGGGGACGGTTGAAGCCCTGGTTGTAGTAGAGCTTCTGCGGCTGGAAGGCCGGGCCGAACTCGGCCTCCGGGTACTTCTCGGTGTCCGCCGCCCCGTCGAAGGCCACCATCGTGATCTTGTGGGTCATGATGTGGTCGGGGTGCGGGTAGCCGCCGTTCTCGTCGTAGGTCGTGATCACCTGCGGCCGGAAGGAACGGATCTTGCGGACCAGCTCGCCCGCCGCCGTGTCGATGTCCTCCAGCGCGAAGCAGCCCTCGGGCAGCGGCGGCAGCGGGTCGCCCTCCGGCAGACCCGAGTCGACGAAGCCCAGCCACTCCTGGTCGACCCCGAGGATCTCGCGGGCCTCGTCCATCTCCTTGCGGCGCACCTCGTGGATGTTCGCCTCGATGTAGGCGTCGCCCTGGAGCTTGGGGTTGAGGATGGAGCCGCGCTCGCCGCCCGTGCACGTGACCACGAGCACGTCCACCCCCTCGGACACATACTTGGCCATCGTTGCCGCGCCCTTGCTCGACTCGTCGTCGGGGTGGGCGTGAACGGCCATCAGTCGCAGCTGCTCAGTCAAGACTCGATCCTCAGTGATTCGTCGCGGAGGGAGGTCTCTATAGTGACGGAACCGGGGGGCGGAAAATTCCGGGTGCCCCCGGCGGCGAGAGGAACGAGCATGAGCGCGGTGCGAGAGCAGCTGCCCGAGGGGCGCTACGGCCGCTCCGCGGACGAGCGCGCCGACCGCAAGCTCAAGATCGCCGGCGCCGTGCTCGGCGTGCTGTTCCTCGGCCTGATGGGCTGGTTCGGCTGGCACTACGTGGTCGACAGCAGGATCAGCGCCGAGATGATCAAGTTCGACGTGGTGAGCGACACCGAGGTGCAGGTGCACCTGGAGGTACGCAAGGACGTCGATGTCACGGGCGTCTGCACGCTGCGCTCGCGGTCCGAGGACGGGGCCGAGGTGGGCCGCAAGGACGTGCGGATCGACGAGGCCGTCGATCGCGTGGACCGCGTCTGGTCGATCCGGACCACCGCGCGGGCGACCAGCGCCGAGCTCATGGGGTGTACCGCGCAGTAGCAGCGGGTAGGGACCGGGCGGTGTGTCGAACTCCGTTTCCCACGCTGACCAGGGGTGACGCCATCTTGGTGGTTTATGTCCTCCCCCTTTTCGCCACTAATTGTTAGGCTCGTGGTTTCGCCCGCCCAGGAAGGACAATCCTTCTGGGTAGGGCGATGCTTTGTATTCCCAGTACCTACGAGGAGCACCTGTGACCCAGACCAGCGACAACGTCACCTGGCTCACCCAGGAGGCGTACAACCAGCTCAGGGCCGAGCTGGAGTACCTGTCTGGTCCCGCGCGAACCGAGATCGCCGCCAAGATCGCCGCGGCGCGCGAGGAGGGCGACCTGCGCGAGAACGGCGGGTACCACGCGGCCAAGGAGGAGCAGGGCAAGCAGGAGCTCCGGGTCCGCCAGCTGACCCAGCTGCTCGAGCACGCCAAGGTCGGCGAGGCGCCGGCGGACGACGGCATCGTCGAGCCGGGCATGGTCGTGACGATCGCCTTCGACGGCGACGAGGACGACACGATGACCTTCCTGCTCGCCTCCCGCGAGTACGCGAGCGGCACCATCGAGACCTACTCGCCGCAGTCCCCGCTCGGGGTCGGCGTGAACGGCAAGAAGGCCGGTGAGGACGCCGAGTACGAGCTGCCGAACGGCAAGAAGGCCACGGTGAAGATCCTCAGCGCCAAGCCGTACACCGGCTGAGCTCGATCCTTCCAGCGAAGGGCCGGACCCCCTCGGGGGCCCGGCCCTTTTGCATTGCATGCACATGTAATGATGCGGGCCTGACGTCACGTCACAAGGGGGATGACACACGTGCTGGGACCGCTGCGCGAGGGAGCGCCACGGCAGATCGGACCGTACGAGGTGCTGGCGCGGCTCGGCGCCGGAGGCATGGGCGAGGTGTTCCTGGGCCGGCTGCCCGGCGAGGGCTCGTTCGCGGCCGTGAAGACCGTACGGCGCGACGTCGCGAACGATCCCGCCTTCCGCGACCGCTTCCGGCGCGAGATCAAGGTCGCCGCTCTCGTACGGAGCGACTGGGCCGCGGCCCCGGTCGGCGGGGACGCCGATGCCGAGGTGCCCTGGCTGGCGACGGCGTACGTTCCGGGGCCGAGCCTGTCCCAGGCGGTGCGGCGGGGCGGTCCGCTGCCGGTGGCGACGGTACGGGAGCTGGGCGCCGGGATCGCCCGCGCGCTGGCCGACATTCACGCCGCGGGCGTCCTGCACCGCGACCTCAAGCCCGGCAACGTCATGCTGTCCGTGGACGGGCCGCGCCTGATCGACTTCGGCATCGCCCGCAGCAGCGGCGCCACGACCATGACAGCGACCGGAATGATGGTCGGCACCCCCTCCTTCATGTCGCCCGAGCATGTCGCGGGGGCGCGGTCCGTGACGGGCGCGTCGGACGTCTTCTGCCTGGGCTCGCTGCTCTGCTACGCGGCGACCGGCGAGGACCCCTTCGGCGACGGGCCGGTGGCGGCGGTCCTCTACCGCGTCTCGCAGGCCGACGCGGACCTGAGCCGGGTGCCGGAGGAGCTGCGGAGCGTCGTCACCGCCTGCCTGAGCGCCGACCCGGCGGCCCGGCCGACGCCGGAGCGGCTGGTGGAGCTGCTGGGCGGGGAACGACGACCCTCGTGGCCGGAGGGCGTGCGGGAGCACATCGGGGAGTACGGCAGCGAGCTCGCGCAGCTGGTGGCGGCGGGGGGCCCGCTGCTCGCGGTCCCCGCGGCGACACCGGCCGCGGCCCCGGGCCTGCACCAGCTCCCGACGATGCCGCCGGTCCCCACCCCGCCGACCGTCCCGGCCACCGCACCCCGGAAGCGGCGCCGGGGACTGCTCGCGGGCGTGGTGGCGCTGACGGTGGTGGCGGGCGGCGTGGGGACGTATCTGCTGTGGCCGGAGGGGAAGCCGACGTCGGACGCGAAGGCACCCCCGGCCGCATCCGGCCCCCGCATTTCCGGCGTGGACGACCGGGGCCTGCCGGACGCGTCCGGGCTCGTGCCGCAGAACGCGGCGCAGCGGCCGGTCGGCTGGAAGCCGTGGCAGGCGAAGCTGACGGCGCCGGCGTTCGGCTGCTCGGCAGGGGAGTCGGTGATCGCGTGCCGGACGGTGGACGGCCGGTACGAGGCGCTGGACACGGCGAGCGGGAAGAAGCTGTGGAGCGCGGACCTGGTGGAGGACGAGCGGGACGACCTCAGCTACGTGGGTCCCACCGGCGGTGTCTTCATCGCCGGAGATACGGCTCGTCCCGTGGTGCACGACAAGATGGTGGTCATCGCCTCGGGCGACAGGCTCCAGGTGCGGGACGCGCGCACCGGAGCGGTGCGCTGGGAGAAGGAGGCCATGGGCTCGCAGGGCCAGGCCAGCCGTCCGATCGTCGCCGACGGCGTCGTCTTCGCGGCCACGAAGACGACCCAGGAGATCGATCTGGAGCAGGTCGGGATGACCGCGTTCTCCCTCGCGGACGGCAGGGCGCTGTGGTCCAGGGCGCTCACCAACAACGAGATCCCACGTTCGGAGATCAAGGAATTCGAGCCCGTGGCCTACGCGAAAGGCATCGTGTACGCCCTGACCGACGCCGGCCTCATCGCGTACGACGGGAAGACCGGCACCGTCCGCGGGCAGGTCGACAGGGAAGCCAAGGCCTGCGAGCTGCTGAAGGTTCTCGGCACCGCGGCGTACTGCGTCAGCACCCCGCACGTCGTCAACGCGAAGGATCGGCTGCATCTCCTCGACGCCGGCACGCTCGCCTCGCGGGGCAGCCTGCCCGCCCCCGTCGAGGCACTACGGCCCGACGCGATCAGCCCGAACGCGATTCTCGGCTTCGACGGCGGGCTGAAGGTCCACGACCCGAAGGACGGCAGGCAGCTCGGCTCCTACGCGGCGAAGGCCGCGCCCCCCGGACTCGCGCAGGCGTGGTCGTCGCCGCTGCTCGCGGGCGACCAGGTCGTGTACGCCGACTACTCCGCGCTCTACACCGTGCGGCTCGGCGCGGACGGCAAGCCGGCCGGACCGAAGGCCACGCCTGTGCCGGGCGCACCGGGACCGCGGGCGGAGAAGGAGCCGGCGATGGAGACTCCGTTCGCCGACATGATCCGGGCGCCCGAGGTGCTGCCCGTCGGCGGGATCGCCCATGTCGTCTACGACCAGGGTGTCATCGCCTCCGTCGAGCTTCCCAAGTAGCGCATCGAAAGGACGACTTCCGTGCTGGAAGCACTGCCCGCCGGGCAGCCGCCGCGCCTCGTCGGCCCCTACCGGCTGCTGGCCCGGCTCGGCGCGGGCGGGATGGGCGAGGTCCATCTGGCGTGCCGGGCGGACGAGCCGACGGCCGATCCGTACCGGATGGTCGCGGTGAAGACCGTCCGGGAGGACCTGGAGGTCGACGGGGACTTCCGGACCCGGTTCCGCCGGGAGATCACGGCGGCGCGGGCCGTGAACAGCCCGTACGCGGCCCTGCTCCTCGACGCCGACGCCGATGCCTCCTCGCCGTGGCTGGCGACCGAGTACGTCCCGGGGCCCTCGCTCGCCGAGGCCGTCACCCGGGCCGGGGCGCTGCCGGTCGCGGCGGTAAGGGCGCTGGGCGCGGCGCTCGCGCGGGCGCTGGACTCGGTGCACGCGGCGAAGGTGCTGCACCGGGATCTGAAGCCCGCGAACGTGCTGCTCGGGGCCTCCGGGCCCAAGCTCATCGACTTCGGCATCGCGCAGGCCTTCGAGGCGACGGCGCTGACCTCCACCGGTCTGGTGGTCGGCTCACCCGGCTTCATGTCACCGGAGCATCTGATCGGCAGCCGGGCGGTTGTCCCCGCCTCGGACGTCTTCTGTCTCGGCGCGGTGCTGGCGTTCGCGGCGAGCGGGCGTGGGCCGTTCCACGATGACGAGATGGCGTCGGTGATCTTCCGGATCAGTCGCGCCGACGCCGAACTGTCGGGCGTGCCCGAGGAGTTGCGGGAGGTTGTGGAGCGGTGTCTGCGGCTGGATCCCGCCGAGCGGCCGTCGGCGGCAGAACTGGTGGAGCTGCTGGGCTCCGAGGTACCGGCGGCCTTCCCGTGGCCGGGCGCGGTCCTCTCGCTGCTGGCCGAGTACGGGGACTCCGCGCGCCGGATCGGTGAGGCGGCGGCCTCGGGCGCGGGCGTGGCGGACCTGCCGACGGTCGGCCCGGTCGTGCCGTACTCCCCCACTGCGGCCGGGTACCGACCCGCGGAGCCGGGTCCGGCAGTCCGGCGAAGGCCGTGGGGCCGGATCACCGCGGGCGTGGTTGCCGTGGCCGTCCTCGCGGCCGTGGCTGTGGTGATGGTCAACCGGACGGACGGGCAGGAGAGTTCGGCGGGCGGGGCGATGGGCCCCTCGGCCGGGCCCAGTACGGGCCCCGGGGCTCCGACGACCCTCAGCCATGTCGTACTCCCGTACGGCGGCGAGGGCCATCCCGGTGACTTCGGGAAGGCCGGCACGGACCGGGCGGCCCGCCCGGCGGGCTGGTCGCCCTGGACCGCGCGGGTCGATGAGGACGTCCAGTCCTGTGCGCTCGCCCCCAAGGTCCTCGTCTGCGCCGGGAGCGGCGGCGCGGCGGTGGGCCTGCGTGCGGCGGACGGAAAGAAGCTGTGGTCGGAGCCGGGCCGGGAGTCACCCGGAGGCGAGGGGCTGCGTTCGTCGGCCGGCCACCCGGCCGTCGTCGACGACACCGCGTACATCACGGGCCCGGACGGGGTGACCGCGTACGCGATCGAGGACGGCACGAAGCGGGGGAAGGTCCCGGCACCCGGCGGCGACTGGGCGGTGAAGGGCTCCGACCTGCATGACGGCGTCCTCTACTCCACGTACGTCAACCTGGGGGACGACAGCAGGGGACTCGTCACGGCTGTGAAGCTCGACGGCGAGGGCAGAGAGCTGTGGCGGAGCGAGCTCAACGGCATCCCGGAACAGCCGGTCGCCGCCGGGGGCCGGGTATTCGTGCCGATCGGCGTCGCCACCCCTGTGGCGCTCGACGCCGGCACCGGCAAGGAGACCGCCAGGGGAGCGGACGGCCTTCAGTGCGGCGACATGGTCGTGCACGGGGAGCACGTGCTCTGCTCGGCCTCCATCGACAGCGGAGTCCCCGTGCTCGACGCCCGCACCCTGCGGCTCAAGCGCACCCTCGGCAAGGGCATGAAGATCGCGGGCGGCCCCGTGGTGAACGCGGACGGGATGGTGGCCGTGGTCGGCGGCGAGACCGGTCGGACGGTGGCCACCTTCGACCTGGACAGCGGGCGCGAGCGGTGGCGTGCGGAGACGATGTTCCACTACGCGGACCTGAGTCGGGTCTACTTCGTGGGTGACCAGGTGGTGGCTGCAGGGAAGCACCAGGTGCACGCCATCCCCGTGGCCGGGCCGCCGGAGCGGAGCCAGGACATCGCGGTGCTCGACGCGAGCCTGCCGGAGGGCGTCGACGAGAAGGCTCTGACCTCCGCGGAGGCCCTGGCCGCCGGAGGGGCGGTGTTCCTGCCCTTCCCCGACGGCCTGGTGGTCTCCGTCTACCTGCCCTGATCCCCTCAGGCGGTCGCCGAGCGGTACTTCCGCACCGACAGCGTCCTGAACACCACGATGATCAGGATCGACCAGAGGAGCGAGGCCCACACCGGGTACTGCATCGGCCACGCGTCGGAGGGCGAGACGCCCGGGTTGCCGAACAGTTCGCGGCAGGCCTGGACGGTGGCGCTGAACGGGTTCCACTCGGCGATGGGCTGCAGCCAGGACGGCATCTGGCTGGAGTCCACGAACGCGTTCGAGATGAACGTGACCGGGAAGAGCCAGATCAGTCCGCCGGACGTCGCCGCCTCCGGTGTGCGGACCGAGAGGCCGATCAGCGCGCCGATCCAGGAGAAGGCGTAGCCGAGGAGGAGCAGGAGGCCGAAGGCGGCCAGCGCCTTCGGAATGCCGTTGTGGATGCGCCAGCCGACGAGGAGCGCGACGATCGCGAGGACCACGACCGTGAGGGCCGTCTGCACCAGGTCGGCCAGGGTGCGGCCGGTGAGGACCGCGCCGCGGGCCATCGGCAGGGAGCGGAAGCGGTCGATCAGGCCCTTGTGCATGTCGTCGGCGATGCCCGCGCCGGCGCCGGCCGTGGCGAAGGTGACCGTCTGCGCGAAGATGCCGGCCATCAGGAACTCGCGGTAGACCTCGGGTGAGGTCGAGCCACCGATGTTCATGGAGCCGCCGAAGACGTAGCTGAACAGCACCACGAACATGATCGGCTGGATGAGCCCGAAGATGACCATCTCCGGGATCCGGGTCATCCGGATCAGGTTGCGTTTGGCGACGACCAGCGAGTCGCCGATCGACTGGGCGATCCCGCCGCGTGGCTTGGGGGCCACCACGGCGTCCGTCACTGCGGTCACTTGGCCGCCTCCTTCCGGCTCTTCCTGCCCTTGGCGGCACCGGCCTCGCCGTTCTCCTCCTCGGCCACCTCGGCCACGTGGCCGGTCAGCGAGATGAAGACGTCGTCGAGCGTGGGCCGGCGCAGACCGATGTCGTCGATCTCGACGCCGACGGTGTCCAGGTCGCGGATGACCTCGGCGAGCAGCTTGGCGCCGCCGGTGACCGGGACGGTCAGCTTGCGGGTGTGGTTCTCGACGGAGACCTCGCTGTGGCCGATGCCCGCCAGGCCGTAGCGCCCGAGGACGTTACGGGCGGGGTCGATCATCTCCCGCTCGTGGACGACGACCTCGACGCGCTCGCCGCCCGTCTGGGCCTTGAGCTGGTCCGAGGTGCCGCGGGCGATGACCTTGCCGTGGTCGATGACGCAGATGTCGTCGGCCAGGTGGTCGGCCTCCTCCAGGTACTGGGTCGTCAGGAGCAGCGTCGTACCGCCCGCGACCAGCTCCTGAATGACCTCCCAGAGGGCCTGCCTGTTGCGTGGGTCGAGGCCGGTCGTCGGCTCGTCCATGAACATCACGGGCGGCGAGACGACGAGGGCGGCGGCGAGGTCGAGCCTGCGGCGCATGCCGCCGGAGTACGTCTTCGCGGTGCGGTCGGCCGCGTCCGAGAGATTGAAGCGGTCGAGCAGCTCGTCCGCCCGGGCCTTCGCATGCTTGGCGTTCAACTGGTAGAGCTGCCCCACCATCTGGAGGTTCTCGCGGCCCGTCAGGTACTCGTCGACGGCGGCGAACTGGCCGGAGAGACCGATGGAGCGCCGGACCTCGTTGGGGTGCTTGAGCACGTCGATCCCCGCGACGACGGCCCTTCCGCTGTCCGGCTGGAGGAGCGTCGTCAGCACGCGCACGGCGGTGGTCTTCCCCGCGCCGTTGGGGCCGAGCAGGCCCAGGACCGTGCCCTCGGGTACATCGAGGTCCACGCCGTCCAGAGCTCGTACGTCGCCGAAGGTCTTCACCAGACCCTCGGCGTAGATCGCGCCTGGCATGTGGGTTCTCCCAGGGATTTGGGCGTTTTCCACCCAAGTTTAGGTTTGAACGGGGTTCGCCGCCCAGCGAATTGGTGACCGGGCTCACACCGTAACGCGATACATCGCGACACACAAGACTTGTGCGCGCGACACCGCTCACCACCCGGAACCCTGTGCGCGGCCCCCGCCCACAGACAGAACGGCGCCGGGGATCAGCCATCGATCCCCGGCGCCGCCGGTCGGCACGACGTGCCCGCTCGCTACGTCATCACCACGTACCCCGCGCTCCGCAGCGTCGCCGCGACCTCCTCGCAGTGCTCCGGCCCCTTGGTCTCCAGATGCAGCTCCACCTCCACCTCCGTGAGGCCGAGCCGCGGATCGGTCCGTACATGACCCACGTCGAGGACGTTCGCGTCGACCGCCGACAGCACCCCGAGCAGGTTCGCCAGCACGCCCGGCCGGTCCGTCACCCGAAGCCGCAGGCTCAGATAGCGGCCCCCGGCCGCCATGCCGTGGCGCAGGATCCGCTGCATCAGCAGCGGATCCACGTTCCCGCCGGACAGGACCGCGACCACCGGGCCCGTGAACGCCTTCGGATCGCTCAGCAGCGCCGCCACCGGGCTCGCGCCGGCCGGCTCGACCACCAGCTTCGCCCGCTCCAGGCAGAGCAGCAGCGCCGAGGAAAGCGCGTCCTCGGAGACCGTACGGATCTCGTCGACGTACTCCCGGACGATCGCGAACGGCACGTCGCCCGGACGCCCCACCTTGATCCCGTCCGCCATCGTCACCGGCGACCCGATCGCCACCGGGTGCCCGGCGGCCAGCGAGGGCGGGTACGCGGCCGCGCCCTCCGCCTGCACGCCGATCACCTTCACGTCCGGGCGGACCGACTTCACCGCGAGGCCGATGCCGGCCACGAGCCCGCCACCGCCGACGCCGACGAGGATCGTGCGGACCTCCGGGCACTGCTCCAGGATCTCCAGGCCGACCGTGCCCTGTCCGGCGATGATGTCCGGGTGGTCGAAGGGGTGGATGAAGACCGCGCCCGTCTTCTCCGCGTACTCCTCCGCCGCCGCCAGCGTCTCGTCCACGACATGGCCGTGCAGTCGCACCTCGGCGCCGTAGTCCCGGGTCGCCGCGACCTTCGGCAGCGGGGCGCCGACCGGCATGAACACCGTGGAGTGCACCCCGAGAAGAGCGGACGCCAGCGCGACGCCCTGCGCGTGGTTCCCGGCCGAGGCGGCGACCACTCCGGCCGCCCGCTGCTCGGGCCGCAGCCCGGCGATCCGTACGTACGCGCCGCGCAGCTTGAACGAACCGGTTCGTTGAAGGTTCTCGCACTTGAGATGGACCGGGGCTCCCACCAGCGAGGACAGATACCGGCTGCCCTCCATCGCGGTCACTCTGGCCACCCCGGAGAGCATCTTCTGCGCCCCGCGCACATCGTCGAGGATCAGGTGGTGCAAGGGGTCTGGCCGACGGAAGCTCATGACAGCAAGTCTCGCAGCTCACGGGCCTCGTGGCCGCCCGGGCCCGGCCCGGGCGGCGGGCGTCGCAGCGGGTTTGCGCAGCGCAGGTACGGACCCCCGCAGGTCCGCGTACTCTGTCCCCCACCAACCGACCACCGCACGAGAGAGCCCCCACAGCCATGCCCACATCTCAGGACATGACGACTGAGCTTGACCCCGGTCTCCTCGATGCCCTCCAGCACCAGGTGGCCGTCTTCGCCCGCCGGGCCGAACAGACCCGTCTCGGCGGCACCGGACAGCTCCGCAACTCGATGGACCGCGCCGCGTACCTGCTCCTGAACCGGCTCGACCAGGAAGGCCCGATGGGCGTGAAGGCGCTGGCGGCGGGCATGGGCATCGACTCGTCCACCGTCACCCGCCAGGTCGCCCCGCTCGTGGACACCGGCCTGGTCAAGCGCACCTCGCACCCCGAGGACGGGCGCGCCGTCGTGCTCCAGCTCTCCCCGCGCGGGCTGGCCCGCCTGGAGGAGGTCCGCGCCTCGCGCCGCGAGTTGATGGCCCAGGTGACGGACGGCTGGACGGCGGCCGAGCGCGAGTCGTTCTGCACACTGCTCACCCGCTTCAACTCGGCGCTGTCCGCACGCCAGTCGGGCCTTCCGCCCGCCGCCGACACGGAGTCCACCGCAACCTCTTGACCCGGGCCGCGCCCTGTCCTCATATGAGGACGTGCGAGATCGACAGGGTGGCCCAGGGGACGGCCAGGGAGGCGAACAGCGCCACCGCACCCGGCAGTTCGAGGCGTTCGTGGCAGGGGCGGCGGGGCGGCTGCTGCATGCCGCGACGCTGCTCACCGCCGAGACCCGGGCCCGCAACCCGCGCGCCCAGGCGCTGCTGACCGCCTCCCTCGCCCACACCTACGCCCAGTGGGACCGGCTGCGCGGCGAGGATCCGTACGACCGCACCCGCGCCGACCTCGCCGCCCGCTTCGCCCGCACCGCCTGGCGGCACCACCGCGGCCGCGGCGGTGTCCTCTCCGCGCTCACCCCGCAGGAACGTCTCGTCGTGGTGCTCCGGCTGTACGAGGGGGTGGCCGAGGAGCAGACCGCGGCCCTGCTCGGGCTGCCCGAGGAACGGGTCCGGGCCGTCTGCGCCCGCTCCGTCTCCGCCCTGCGGGACCGGACGGGCCGACCGGACCGGCCGGGGGAGGTCGCCTCGTGACCCGCCACGAGCGCAAGGAGGACGAGGTCCGGCGGATGCTCGAAAGCCCGCACCCGCAGGTCCCCGGCGACCTGGCCGCACGGGCCGTCGAGCGCGGAATCCGGCTGCTGCACCGCGACCGGGCCGTGCGCCGGGCACTCTGGGTGCTGCTGGCCGTGGCGGTGCTGGCCTTCGCGGTGTGGGCGTCGGTGGTCGAGCCCTGGCACGTACCGCCGGCGGAGACCACGCCACCGCTCGAAGGCTGGTGACCGTACCCCCTAGCCTGGGAGAAGGAGGCCGCCATGACCAGGAAAGTCGCCGACTGCCGCAAGACGCCGAGCATCACGGACTGCACACTCACCGTCATCGGCGAGGAAGAGGAAGTGGTCCGGGCCGTAGCCGAGCACGCGGTGTCCGTGCACGGACATGTGGACAGCCTCGACCTCCGCGCGGAGATCCGCGAATCGCTCGAGGACGAGACCGTCCCCGCCTGACCGGGCGCCCTCGCGGAGGGCGCCCGGCCCGAACCGTACCGGCCGGGTGACTAGCCCAGCGCCTGGCGCAGGTCCGCCAGCAGGTCGTCCACGTTCTCGATGCCCACCGAGAGCCGGACCAGGTCCGCCGGGACCTCCAGGGCCGAGCCCGCCACGCTCGCGTGCGTCATCCGGCCCGGGTGCTCGATCAGCGACTCGACACCGCCCAGGGACTCGCCCAGGGTGAACAGCTTCGCGCGGTTGCAGACCTCGACCGCCGCCTCCTCGCCGCCCTCGACGCGGAAGGAGATCATGCCGCCGAAGGACTTCATCTGCTTGGCGGCGATCTCGTGGCCCGGGTGGTCCGGCAGCCCCGGGTAGAGGACCTGGGTGACCTTGGGGTGCTGGGTCAGCATCTCGGCGACCTTGGCCGCGTTCTCGCTGTGCCGGTCCATGCGGACGGCGAGCGTCTTGATGCCGCGGAGCACGATCCACGAGTCGAACGGACCGGCGACCGCGCCCATCGCGTTCTGGTGGTACGCCAGTTCCTCGCCGAGCGCCTCGTCGGCCGTCACCAGCGCGCCGCCGACGACGTCCGAGTGGCCGCCCATGTACTTCGTCAGCGAGTGCACGACGACGTCCGCGCCGAGCGACAGCGGCTGCTGCAGGTAGGGGGAGGCGAAGGTGTTGTCGACGACCAGCTTCGCGCCCGCCGTACGGGCCACGTCCGCGACCGCCGCGATGTCGGTGATGCCGAGCAGCGGGTTCGACGGGGTCTCGACCCAGATCACCTTCGTACGGTCGTTGACCGCGGCGCGCACGGACTCGACGTCGGAGGTGTCGGCGACCGAGAAGTCCACGCCCCAGCGCTGGACCACCTTGGCGAAGAGCCGGAAGGTGCCACCGTAGGCGTCGTTGGGGATGACCACGTGGTCGCCGGGGGTCAGCAGCGTCCGCAGCAGGCAGTCCTCGGCGGCGAGGCCGGAGGCGAAGGCGAGACCGCGCCGGCCGCCCTCCAGAGCCGCGAGGTTCTCCTCGAGGGCGGTACGGGTGGGGTTGGCGCTGCGGCTGTACTCGTAACCGCCGCGCAGCCCACCGACGCCGTCCTGCTTGTAGGTGGACACCTGGTAGATGGGCGGGACGACCGCGCCGGTCAGCGGGTCGGCCGTGTTGCCCGCGTGGATGGCGCGGGTCTCGAAGCTCTGGTGCGTGTGCTCGTCGCTCATGAGGCAGGAGCGTAGTCCTGAGCACGGCCCACCGCCGCCCACCGTCTCACCGGGTGTCTCACCCTGTGGCTCATGCCGGGGTCCGTCCCGTGGCTCACGGGCCGCACGGGCCGTCCTGGACAATGGACCCATGGAGATTCTCTGGTTCCTGCTCGCGATGGGGCTGCTGTTCGCGGTCCTCGCTCCGTATCTGAGGCGCCGCCGCGGCGGAATCCGTCTGGCGGCACCCGGCTCGCCGGACGCCGCGGACCCCGAGGCGTACGGCTTCGCACGCCAGGAGGAGCAGGACGTACGGATGCCGGGACCGGACGCCGACCTGCTCGACGTGCTCGACGTGGTCCAGGCGACCCAGGACTGGCGGGCGGCCTCGCAGCTCCTCGCCGGCACGGAGAAGGAGGGCGAGGTCCGCTGGCAGCGCGTCCAGGCGTTCGCGGGCGCGGCCTCCCTGGAGCTCCAGCAGAAGCCCGGCGTCGGCGGGGCCTGGCTGCGCGCCTGGCGCGCCGACTCGCCGAAGGACCCGGGCGGGGCCGCCGTCCACGCCGAGTTCCTGGTGCAGCAGGCCTGGCGGTCCTCCGCGGCCGGCACCGACGACTTCCGGATCATCCTCGAAGAGGCGAAGAAGGTGAGCGAGGAGGCGGCGCTGCTCGCCCCCGGCGACCCCGTCCCGTACATCGTGCAGCTCGCCGTCGCCCGCGGACTCGGCTACAGCCACGAGGAGTTCGACCAGGTCTGGGCGAAGATCATCGACCGTGCGCCGCAGCACATGGGCGCTCATCTGGCCGCCCTGCACTTCTGGTGCGAGAAGTGGCACGGCTCGCGCGAGGACGCCGACCGCTTCGCCACGGCGGCCGCGGCCCGCGCCCCGCAGGGCTCGCTGCTCGCCGCGCTGCCGCTGTTCGCGGTGTACGAGCACCTGCCCGAGATCGTCCTCGTCCAGGACTTCTTCCGGACCGAGGTCGTGAGCAAGGCGATGGAGGGCGCGCTGTACGCCGTCCACTCCGCCCGCCCCGACGACCCGATGCTCGCCCACGTGCGTCATCTGCTCGTGCTCTTCCTGGTCCGCGGCCAGCGCTGGTCCGAGGCGATGAACCAGCTCGTGCACGTGGACGGTCACGTCGGCGCGCTGCCGTGGACGATGAGCGAGGACCCGGCCGCGGAGTACACGGTGTTCCGGAACCTGGCGGTGGCCGGGTACGAGGCGAACGGCGGAAGCCCGGCGACGCTGCCGCGGTAGGAGGCGCCGCCGCGGTGGGAAGGGGGCCGGCCGATACGGCCCCCTCCCGTACGAGAGCCCAGGTCGGACGGCCTTTTCGTGTGGACGGCGCACGCGTCGATGGGTGATACTCCGCTTCCCCCCACAGCTCGAACGATCACCCTTTCCCGTGGGGGGACTCTGCCCAATGGGCGCTGTTCTGCGCGCGCTGCGCGCCCTCGTGCTGCTCGCCGGCTTCTATCTGCTCGGCCTGGCCATGCTGACCGTGCTCGGTCTGATCGACTGGGCCGCCACGCTCTGGGCCCCCGGCCCGTGGGCGCTCAAGTTCTATGTCGTCACCGCCGTCCTCGCGGTGCCCGTCGTCCGCGGCATGCTCATGCTGCGGACCCCGCAGGACGAACTCACCGCGGGCGTCGTCGTCACCGAGGCGGACGAGCCGCGGCTCTGGCGGACCGTGCGGGAGCTGGCCGAGCAGGTCGGGACCCGCGCGCCGGACGAGATCCGACTGACCGCCGAGGTCAACGCGGCCGTCAGCGAGGACTCCCGGCTCCTCGGCCTGCTGGGCGGCCGGCGCCGCCTCTACCTGGGCCTGCCGCTCATGGCCGGGCTCTCCGAGGCGCAGCTGCGGTCCGTCCTCGCCCATGAGTTCGGGCACTACACCCACGCCGACACCCGGCTCTCCGCGCTCACCGCCCGGTGCCGCGTCCAGGTCGAACGGACCGTCGCGCACTTCGAGGAGAAGGCGGGCGGCAAGGTCGCCAAGGAGCGGGCGCGGCAGGAGAAGAAGGCCGCGAAGCGGATCGCCAAGGGCAAGAAGGCCCACGAGATCGACACGGCAGGCGTGGGCTTCACCTTCCGCACGATGGCCAAGGTCTACGGCGCGTACGGGCGGTTCTCGCTGCGCGCCACGCAGGCCGACTCCCGACGCCAGGAGCTCGCCGCCGACCTCGCGGCGGCCCGGATCGCCGGCCGGGACGCGACCGCGTCCGCGCTGCGCGAGATCGCCGCCGTGGAGGCGGCCAACGGCTTCTATCTGGACGCCTATGCGACGCTGGGCGCCGAGTTCGGTCTGCTGCCGCCGCGGGGCGAGGTGTTCGGCGGCGTACGGCACCTGCTGGCCGCCCGCTCCGAGGAGCTCGCCGAGCTGCGCCACGACCTGCCGACCCGGCCCGCCTCCGCGTACGACTCCCACCCGCCGATCGCGGAGCGCGTGGCGCTCCTCGAGGCCCTGCCGGACGACGGCCTCGGCGCGCGGCCCTCGGCGACCGCGCTCTCCCTGCTCGCCGCGCCCGAGGCGTCGTTCGCCGCCGTGGAGGGCGTCTCGCTCACCCCGGAGGCGCAGCTGATGCGCCGCCTGGAGTGGCCGGAACTGGTTCACACGGCGATGACGGAACGGGTCGCCCAGGAGACGGAGCCGCTGCGCCACGCGACGGCCGAGGTCACCGGGTCCTCAGGTACCCCACTGGACGCGCTCCTCGACGCCATCGACGCAGGCGAGGTCCGACGGATCACCGACCTGCTCCCCAAGTCCGCGGAGGCCGAGGCCGCGACCGGACGGGCCGCTCGCGAGTTCGCCCGGCCGGTGCTGCGGCGCGGTCTGTCCGCACTGGTGACGCAGGCGCTCGCCGCGGACGGCGGGGCGCGCTGGGAGCTGTCCTGGTCGGGACCGGCGAGCCTCCGGCTGCCGCCCGGGCACGAGGACGCGCTTCCGGCGGCCCTGGACGCTGCGGTCGCGGACCACGCGGACACGCGCCCCCTGCGCGAACTGCTCGGCTCGGCCGCACCGACCGCCGCTCTCTGATACGCGCACGGGCACCGCGCACGCCTTCAGGTCGCCGGACCTGCTCCCATCCCCTCTCTCCCGAGAAAACCGACGAGGTCGTCACCGTGATCATCCTCTGGGTCGTCCTGGCCCCCTTCGCCCTCGGTCTGCTGGCCCTCGGCCTGTACTTCCTCAAGGCCATCGTCCAAGGCACGATCGAGGGCCTGCGCTCCGACCCGGCCGCCGAGGCCGCCGCCGAGCGCGTGGCCGCGCGGGTGAAGGAGTTCGGGCTGCTGCCGCCCGAGCGCCAGAACACCGAACTCCCCGCGCCGCTCCAGCCTGCCCTCACGGTGGCCGTGGCCGCCGCGAAGGCCGGGGACTGGCAGCCCGCCGCCGAGCTGCTCGACGGGACGGCGGAGCGCACCGACTGGGAGCTCCGTGCCCACTTCGTCGAACAACTGGCCGACGCGGCCGCGGACGACGACGCCTGGCTGCTGTCGTGGGAGGCCGCGCGCCCCGACGACCCGACCGCGGCCCTTCTGCGGGCGCGCAGCACCGTGATGCTGGCCTGGAAGGTACGGGGAGCGAAGCGCGCGAAGTACACGAGCCAGGAGCAGTTCGAGGGCTTCCACCAGACACTGGCCCGCTCGCGCGAGGAGCACGCGCGCGCCGTCGCGCTGGCGCCGGAGGGCGACCCGATCCCGTACGTCGGCGAGATCTGGACGGCGATCGGCCTCGGGCTGCCGCACGACGAGATGCGGCGGATCTGGAAGGAGCTCACCCACCGGGCCCCGCACCACTACGAGGCCCACTTCTCGGCGCTGCAGTACTGGTGCGCCAAGTGGCGCGGCTCCGAGGAGCTCGCCCGGGCCTTCGCCGTGCGGGCCGCGGCGGAGGCCCCGGCCGGCAGCCTGATGTCGGTGTTCCCGCTGATCGCGCACTTCGAGCACGACGAGTCGGACTCGGCCGACGTCGACCGCACGCCCGAGATGTACGCGACGGTCGACGCCGTGCTCGCGGACGTGGCCGCCGCCGATCCGGACCACCCGCGGCTGCCGGAGGTGCGGCACCTGCTGGCGTACTACCTGTACCTCCAGGGGCGCTGGGACGAGGCGCTCGAGCAGTTCCGCCTCGTGGACGGCCACGCGGGGGCGTTCCTGCCCTGGCGCTACCGGGGCGACGCGGCGGAGGAGTTCTGCCGGATGCGCGACGAGTGCGTGGAGAACCTCCTGGAAGCGGAGGCGTGAGCGCGTGGCTCGGGCGCGTGGCCCGAGCCGTGGCCTGAGGGTCTGCCGGGGGCCGGGGGCCCGGGGGGGGAATCCCTCCCGGCCCCTCTGCGTTGTGCGTAACGCCCACCGTCGAGGAGATGCCGCATGTTTCTGTCACGCACCCCCGTCCTCCCCACGCCCGAGCAGGCGCTGAAGGGCCGCCCGGAGCCCGAGTTCACGGTGCCCGAGCGCCACACTGTCCTCGGCAACCCGCTGCTCGGCCCGTACCCCGAGGGCCTCGAGGTCGCGGACTTCGGCCTCGGCTGTTTCTGGGGCGCCGAGCGCAAGTTCTGGCAGACCGAGGGCGTCTGGACGACCCTCGTCGGCTACCAGGGCGGTCTCACCCCGAATCCGGTCTACGAGGAGGTCTGCTCGGGCCTCACCGGCCACACCGAGGCCGTCCGGGTCGTCTTCGACCCGCAGAAGGTGTCGTACGAGCAGCTGCTGAAGCTCTTCTGGGAGTCGCACGACCCGACCCAGGGCTTCCGTCAGGGCAACGACGTCGGCACCCAGTACCGCTCGGCGGTCTACACCCACTCCCCCGCCCAGGCCGAGGCGGCCGAAGCCTCCCGCGCCGCGTACCAGAAGGTCCTGACGGGCTCCGGCTACGCCACGATCACCACGGAGCTCCTCCCGGCCGAGGGCCGCACCTTCTACCCGGCGGAGGGGTACCACCAGCAGTACCTCGACAAGAACCCGGCGGGCTACTGCGGCATCGGCGGTACGGGGGTCTCCTGCCCGATCGGCGTCGCGAAGGCCGAGTAGCGCCGGTCACGCACGGCTGTTGCCGCAGGGGGCCAGGGAGCACCAGCGGCGGCAGCCGCTCGCGCCTTCGAGGGGGCGGTGGTCACGGTTCTCCCACGACCACCGCTTCCGCGCCGGCTTCGGCGGCGCGCGCCTCGAACTGCGCTCAGGCGGCGCCGTGGCCTGAGACGGCCTGGGCCGCGCGGATCAGCGCCGCCGTGGCCGACGGGTCGTAACCGTCCGGGACGCCGTCGATCAGGAGGATGTCGCCCGACAGATGCCGGGTGCGCAGGGGCTTGATCTCCTGGTAGGCGGCGGAGTCGTACCACCGCCGGGCGTGGTCGAGCGAGGGGAAACGCGACGAGGACGAGGGCACCCGGCCAGGTGCCTTCGACGACCTCCCGCTCGGGGGCGCCGTGGACGAGGAACCGGCCGCCGAAGGGGTCGAGGGTGGACTGCATGCGGTCGATGTAGTCGATGACCTCGTCGTGGAGGACGGTCTGGGGGCTCAGGTTCGCGATGGCGTATGCGGTCATGGCAGCAGAGTGCCGGGGCATGCCGTACGGGGTCGATTACCCCGGACGTCATGCCCCGGCACTCATGGAGAGACGTCGGATCAGATCGTCGACGCGTCGATGACGAAGCGGTAGCGCACGTCGCTCGCGAGCACCCGCTCGTACGCCTCGTTGATCTGGTCCGCGCGGATGACCTCGATCTCCGCGCCCAGGCCGTGCTCCGCGCAGAAGTCGAGCATCTCCTGCGTCTCGGCGATGCCGCCGATCATCGAGCCGGCGAGCGTCTTGCGGCCGCCGATCAGCGAGAACAGGTTGAGCGCGATCGGCTCCTCGGGCGCGCCGACGTTCACCAGGGCGCCGTCCGTCCTGACCAGGCTCAGGTAGGCGCCGAAGTCCAGCGGGGCGGAGACGGTGGAGACGATCAGGTCGAAGGAGCCGGCGAGCTTCGTGAAGGTCTCCGGGTCGCTGGTGGCGTAGTAGTGGTCGGCGCCGAGCTTGAGGCCGTCCTCCTGCTTCTTCAGCGACTGGCTGAGCACGGTGACCTCGGCGCCGAGCGCGTGGGCGATCTTCACGCCCATGTGACCGAGGCCGCCGAGGCCGACGATCGCGACCTTCTTGCCGGGGCCGGCCTTCCAGTGGGAGAGCGGCGAGTAGAGGGTGATGCCGGCGCAGAGCAGCGGCGCGGCCTCGTCGAGGGAGAGACCGTCCGGGATGCGCAGGGTGTAGTTCTCGTCGACGACGATGTGGGTGGAGTAGCCGCCGTAGGTCGGCTCACCGTTCTTGTCGAGGGCGTTGTAGGTACCGGTGCCGCCCTTGACGCAGTACTGCTCCAGACCCTGCTCGCAGTACGCGCACTCCCGGCAGGAGTCGACGAAGCAGCCGACGCCGACGCGGTCGCCGACCTTGTGCTTGGTGACCCCGGCGCCGACCTCGGTGACGATGCCGGCGATCTCGTGGCCGGGGACCATCGGGAAGATGCCCTCGCCCCAGCCGTCACGGGCCTGGTGGATGTCGGAGTGGCAGATGCCGGCGTACTTGATCTCGATGAGGACGTCGTGCTCGCCGACCGCGCGGCGCGGCACGGTGGTGCGCTCCAGCGGGGCGTTGGCGGCGGGTGCTGCGTAGGCGGATACGGCGGAAACGTTCGTGGTCATGGTGGCAAGCCTGCCGGAGGACGAAGGGCGTACCCAGGTCTCTGTTCTGCCTACGTCCAGCGTGCCTACCACTGGCAGGGACAGGAACGCCCGTCCGTCCGGTCGTACGACCTGGGATAATCGGGCTGCATGGATCTCAGTGCCGAACTCAGCGAATTCCTGCGCTCGCGCCGGGCCCGGCTGAAGCCGGAGGACGTGGGCCTGCCGGAGTTCGGGCGTCATCGCCGCGTACCCGGGCTGCGCCGTGAGGAGCTGGCGCAGCTCGCCGGCGTGTCCGTGGCGTACTACACCCGGCTCGAACAGGGCAACGGCCGCAATGTGTCCATGGAGGTGCTGGACTCGATCGCGCGGGCGCTGCGGTTGAGCGACACCGAGCGCGCGCATCTGACGCATCTGGCGAAGCCGACTGTGAAGAAGAAGCAGCGGGCGGCGATCACCAGGCCCCAGCAGGTGCGGCCGGGCCTGCAGCATCTGCTGGACTCGATGGACGGGGTCCCGGCGATCCTCCTGGGGCGCCGGCTGGACATTCTGGCCTGGAACCGGATGGCGCGGGCGTTGCTCGGCGACTTCGTGGCGATGGAGCCGGAGGAGCGCAACATGGCCCGGCTGGTCTTCCTCGGGCCCAACACGCGCGATCTCTACCTGGACTGGGAGTGCAAGGCGACCGAGGTGGTGAGCGTGCTGCGGCTGTACGCGGGCTGCTACCCGGACGATCCGGCGCTGCTGGCCCTCGTCGGAGAGCTGTCGGTGAAGAGCGAGGAGTTCCGCTCGCTGTGGGCGGCGCACACGGTGACGGACAAGGGGCACGGCACCAAGCGGCTGCGGCATCCGCTGGTGGGCGAGATGACGCTGGGGTACGAGAGCCTGAAAGTGGCGGGAGCGGACCCCGACCTCGTACTCGTGACGTACCAGGCGGAGCCGGGGACGCCGTCGGCGGACGCGCTGCGGCTGCTCGCGCAGTGGGGCGTGGAGACCGAGGACGTCGTACGGTGACGAGAACGGCGGCCCCCTCGCTTCGAGGGAGCCGCCGTCGCCGTACGTACGGGGTCAGACCGCCGAGCCGGCCTTCCAGGCCGACCAGCTCATGTTCCAGCCGTTGAGGCCGTTGTCGGGCGCGATCGTCTTGTCCTTGGAGTTCTTGACGATGACGACGTCGCCCACGATGGAGTGGTCGTAGAGCCAGGCGGCCATCTGGTTCGGGTCGCCGGCGCCCTTGACGTCGTTCAGGCCCACGCAGCCGTGGCTGGTGTTGGCGGAGCCGAAGATCGAGTCCGGGCCCCAGTAGTTGCCGTGGATGAACGTGCCCGAGGTCGACAGGCGCATGGCGTGCGGGACGTCCTTGATGTCGTACTCGCCCTTGCCGTCGTCGTCGGTGAAGCCGACGGTGGCGCCGTTCATCCGGGTCTCCTTGAACTTCTCGGAGATCACCATCTCACCGTTGTAGGTGGGGTTCTCCGGGGAGCCGGCCGAGATCGGGATGGTCTTGATCGTCTTGCCGTCCTGCTTGACCGTCATGGTCTTGGTGGCGACGTCGACGGTCGAGACCTGGTTGCGGCCGATCTTGAAGGTGACGGTCTTCTGCTGGACGCCGTAGATCCCCTCGGCACCCTCGACGCCGTCGAGCTCCAGCTTCAGCGTGACGGTCGAGCCCTCGGTCCAGTAGTCGTCGGGGCGGAAGTCCAGGCGCTGGGAGTTGAACCAGTGCCCGACGACCTCCTGGCCGCTGCTGGAGGTCACCGTGATGCCGCCCTGGACGGCCTTCTTGTCGGTGATCGCCTTGTTGAAGTTGATCGAGACCGGCATGCCGACGCCGACGGTGGAGCCGTCCTCGGGGGTGAAGCTGCCGATGAAGCTGTTGGCCTGGGAGACGGTGGTGAAGGAGGAGTTCTCGTGCGCCTCCAGACCGTCCGCGTCCGTGGCGGTGGCGGCGATCTTGTAGACGGTGGCGCGCTTCAGCTGCTCGGAGGGCTTCCAGCTCAGCTTGTCGGCGGACATCTCGCCGTCGACGGTCTTGCCGTCCTCGGTGGTCATGGTGACCTGGCTGAGCGTGCCCTGGGTGACCTTGACCTCGGTGCCGTTGTTGATCGACACGTTGTCGGCGCCGTTCTTGGGCGCGATGGATATCTGGGCCTTGGACGTCTTCTGCGCCGCGGCCTCGTCGACCTGGGCCTGTGACTGTGGCGTCGCGGAACCGTCGGCGGCGCCGCCCTTGTCGCTGTCGCTGCACGCCGAGAGCACCAATACGCCGCCGAGCACCGCGGCTGCCGCCGCCAGGCCCTTGCGGCGCTTGCCGTCCGTCATCACACGCTTCTCCATCGTCGCCGAATCCCTGCCAACACTCGTCTGAACATCCATGAGACCCTGCGCGGTTCCGGAACCGGAGGGTTTGTGGGGAACACCACTGATCGACACGCCCTCGCGGACCGTCCGGTTCCCGTACAGCGGGAGGTCCCAGCGGGAAGCCCCGGTACGGGACGCCGTACCGGGGCTTCCAGGGGGCGCCACGCCCTGCTAGACCCGTTCCTCGTCGTCTTCGTCCACCTCATCTTCCTCGTCGAGGTCCCACTCCTGGGCATCGGGGTCGTAGTCGACCTCCTCGCTGCTCCAGGAGGCCTGGACGAGCTCGATACCGGGGACCTGGCTGACGAGGTCGAAGGGCTCGATGAGGTACGCCAGCGCCTCGGCGCTGTCCTCGCGGACGGCTGAGCGGGCGTGCACGCGCTCGTCCTCCGGCATGAACTCGTCGGTGTCGATCCGGCCGACGGCCGCCTCGGTCAGCTCCGCGGGACCGTCGATCTCCAGGACGACTTCCACTCGAAGTCGTACATAACGTGATGTCTCGGAAGTGCTCATACGAGGGAGCGTAGGGCTCAGCGGGCTCTCGACTTTCCTGCGACCCGCTGTGTTCATTAGCATCGGCGCACCTACCAATTCGCGGTTTCCGCAAGGGGGATCGAATCTCCGTGTCCGTCGCTCGACGTCCACTGCTGACCGCCACGGCGGCCGGGACGCTGCTGTTCGCCCTGTGGTTCGTTCCGTCCGCGAACGCGACCGACGAGAATCGGGTCACCTCGACGCAGCAGGAGCGCGAGGCGGCCGAGACCCGTCTCGCGGAGACCGGCAGCCCGGACACGACGCCGTATCTGATCGGCGGGACGGGCTTCCTCGCCGTGGGAGCGGGGTTCGTGGCGCTGGCGATGAGACGCGGCGGCCGGGTGCACTGAGCTGTACGACGAGAGGGCCGCCTCCCCGTGTGCGGGGAGGCGGCCCTCTCTGCGTTCGCCGCGTTTTCAGCGTTTTCGCGTTCTCAGCGTTTTCAGCGTGGTCGCGTTCGTTACGCGAGCGGTCCGGTGACGGGCTCCACGGCGGCGACGAGCTTCCCCTCGCGGACGAAGGAGTCGGCGGCCGCCAGGTCGGGGGCGAGGAAGCGGTCCGGCCCCGGCCCCTCGACCCCGGCGGCGCGCAGGGCGTCGATGGCGGCCTGCGAGGCGGGGGCGGGGGTCAGGCCGCGGCGGAGCTCGATGCCGCGGGTGGCGGCGTAGAGCTCGACGGCGATGATCCGGTTGAGGTTGCCGATCGCGGTGCGCAGCTTGCGGGCGGCGGACCAGCCCATGGAGACGTGGTCCTCCTGCATCGCGGAGGACGGGATGGAGTCGGCGGAGGCCGGGACGGCCAGCCGCTTCATCTCGCTGACCAGGGCGGCCTGGGTGTACTGGGCGATCATCAGGCCCGAGTCGACACCGGCGTCGTCGGCGAGGAAGGGCGGCAGCCCGTGGGACCGGTTCTTGTCGAGGAGCCGGTCGGTGCGGCGCTCGGCGATGGAGCCGAGGTCGGCGGCGGCGATGGCGAGGAAGTCCAGGACGTACGCGACGGGGGCGCCGTGGAAGTTTCCGTTGGAGCGGACCTGGCCGTCCGCGAGGACCACGGGGTTGTCCACGGCCGAGGCGAGCTCGCGCTCGGCGACCAGGCGGGCGTGGGCCATGGTGTCGCGGCCGGCGCCGGCGACCTGCGGGGCGCAGCGCACGGAGTACGCGTCCTGGACGCGCGGGGCCTCCTCTTCCTGGAAGTGGCCGGTGAGCCCGGAGCCCTTGAGCACGGCGAGCATGTTGGCGGCCGAGGCACCCTGGCCCGGGTGGGGGCGAATGGCGTGCAGCTCGGGCTCGAGGACCTTCTCGGTGCCGAGGAGGGCTTCGAGGGAGAGGGCCGCGGTGATGTCGGCGGACTTGTAGAGGGTGTCGAGGTCGGCGAGGGCCATGATCAGCATGCCGAGCATGCCGTCGGTGCCGTTGAGGAGAGCGAGGCCCTCCTTCTCTCGCAGCTCGACGGGCCGGATGCCGGCGGCGGCGAGCAGTTCGCCGGCGGGCTTCACGGTGCCGTCGGGGCCTTCCGCGTCCCCTTCGCCCATCAGCGTGAGCGCGCAGTGCGAGAGCGGCGCGAGGTCGCCGGAGCAGCCGAGGGAGCCGTACTCGTGGACGACGGGCGTGATGCCGGCGTTGAGGACGTCGGCCATGGTCTGCGCGACCTCGGGCCGGACGCCGGTGTGCCCGGAGGCGACGGTCTTGAGCCGCAGGAACATCAGCGCGCGCACGACCTCCCGCTCGACGCGCGGGCCCATGCCGGCGGCGTGCGAGCGGACGATGTTGCGCTGCAGCTGGGCACGCAGCTCCGGGCTGATGTGCCGGGTGGCGAGGGCGCCGAACCCGGTCGAGACGCCGTACACGGGCTCAGGCTTGGCGGCGAGCGCGTCGACGACGGCACGCGCGTCGGCGAGCGCCTGCACGGCCTCGGTCGAGAGCTCGACGCGGGCACCGTGGCGGGCGACGTCGATGACGTCCTGGGGGGTGGTGCCGGACGTGCCAAGGACGACAGTGTGCATATCCATATTCAGCACCCTACGGACTGAAGAGCGACCTGTCACTAGCGGAACGTCGCGGCGGTGCGCCGCCGCCGGCCCGTGCGGGAGGGGGGCGGCCCGGGGGGCGGCCTCCCGACCCGGGGCACCCTCTTCCCCTGGGTGGTGCTCGTCGGCCCCCGCGGTCCTGCGGGGCTCCACCCTCAGTGTCTGCCGGCGCGGGCCCGCCGCAGCCGCAAGCCGGCTGCGGCGCCGACGAGCGCGATCCCGGCCACCCCGGCCGTGGACCACCAACCCGTACGGTCGCCACCTTCGCCGGCCACGCTCGAGGAGGGCGAGGACGGAGCCGTCGGAAGTGTCGCGGACGAGGGTGAGGCGGAGGACGGTGCCGGCGCGGAGGGGACCCGAGCGGGCACGGACGCGCTGGGGGTGGGGGCACCGGGCGGCACCGGGTCGACCACCGGAACGGCGATCTCCCCCTCCCCGTGACCGAGGGAGGGGAAGCCCACGTCGACGGTGACCTTCCAGGTACCGGGAGTGAGGGCTTCGGCGGTGCTCCAGCCGGTGCGCGTGCCGGGGTCGCGGACCAGTCGCCAGGGGCCCATGGAGCGGGATCCGTCGGGGCTGGTCGCGTTCACCGTCGCGGCGACCGCCTCCTCGACGGCGTCCCCGTCGTTCTCCCAGGTGATCTCGGTCGTGACGTGACCGTCTCGCTGCCCGGTCACCACCACCTTGACGGTATCCCCGTGGGCTTGGGCAGCGGCCGGCATCGCCAGGGCCTGGGCGAAGAGTACGAGCAGGAAGCCGAGGCCCGTCAAGACACGGAAAGCGTGGCGTGTACGCATCGTTGCGGTGCTCCTGGTGCGTGAGATGCGGTGAGGACGCGGTGCGGTGTGGACGCACCGCGGAGAACTGACGCGTCGGTGGACGGTCGCACGCAGCGGCCGTCCACCGGCGCCGGATCAGGTGACCGGGGCGCGCCGGCCCCGGTCCGACGGCCGAGGTCAGGAGACCTTCTGGACCGTCCACGCCTGCGCAGCCCGGCCGTTCGCGCGCTGGAGGTCGAGCAGCCAGCTCCCGTAGTACGGGCGGTTGCTCACCGTCAGGGCGTAGGTGCCGCTCGGGTCGGTCACGGTGATCGCTCCGCCGCGGCTTGACAGCTTCCACTCCTGCGTGGCGATGTCGCCGCAGGGCTGCTGGGCGACCCACATGCCATCGGCGGGGGCGCCTCCCGTCTGGAGGCACTTGCCTGAGACCGCGGAGCGGAGGCGGACGAGCCCGCCGCCGGCGTCGTCGAACAGCCACTGCTGTTGGGCGTAGCCGTTGGCCCGCGCACCGACGAGCACCGTGCCGTCGGCGGAGCGTCCGCCCCACACCTCGGCAGCCATGCCGGTGCCCGCGTTGCCGAGGGTGTAGCGGGTGCCGGGGGTGGTCGTGCCGCCACCCGCGTCGGCCGTACGGAGGGAGGTCGCCCGTCCTGCCCCGCTGTCACGGCCGGACCGGTCGCGCACCGAGACGGCGACCTTGTACTCGGTGCCGGGCCGGAGGTTGTAGATACGCAGCGACTGCGACTGGACCCAGGTCAGGTGCCTGCCGTCCAGCAGGACCTGGTACCAGGCGGCGCCGTCGACCTTGGGCCAGCTCACGACGGCGGCCGTGGACTGTATCTGGCTGACCGTCACCGCAGGACCACGAGTGGGTTCCGTGGGTGTCGGCGTCGGGGTCGGTGTGGGCGTCGGGCTGGGACCCGGGTCGGGGGTGGTGCCGCCCCCGGAGCGCATCAGGAACTGGTTGTCGGCGGTGTTCCAGTGTGTGGCCAGGTAGCTGCCGGCCTTGGGGTTGGTGTGGAAGTAGTCGTCGTGATTGCAGTCCAGGATGTTCTCGGCCGCCTGGTTGGAGCACACGTACCGCATCTTGGGGAAGTACGGGGTGTCCGAGTAGCACATGACGTCGTACTCGTCCGTGCAGTGTGCGCCGCGACTGGTGTTGGGGGCGCTGTTGTTGACCGCGCCGAGATTGTGGCCCAGTTCGTGCGCCGCGGTGTGACCGCCCCAGCAACCGGCGTCGGTACGTCCGTAGGAGGGGCCGAAGTTGCTCTGATTGTTCTGGCCCGGTCGTTCATCACCGGCGAACGTGCCGATGCCGCAGTAGACCTTGGTGTCCGCGAAGATCATGTACTTGCGGTCGCGTCGGTCGAGGCCTTTGGCGGCGAGTGCCCTGTTGGTCGCGCTGAACTCGGAGAGCGCGGACGCCGGGAGCTCGATGTTGAGCACGGTCGGCGTGCAGTCCGCCGCGGTCACGTAGCGGATGTGACGTACACCGCCGGTTTCCTTTGCGCTGGCCGAGTAGATGAGGTCGGCGTCGGCGGCCCACTTGCGGAACGAGGCGAAGTACTCGGCGTACCGGTCCCGGTCGGGGCCGTGCACGTACACGACCTGCACACGGTTGCCGGTGCTGCCGTCGCCGTCGCACTGGACGGTCTGACCCGCAGGACCCGCGGCGACGGTCTGACCGCCGGACGAGGCCGCCGGCTTCGGGGCAGCGGCGGCACCGGACTTGGCGCTGTCCGCGTCGGCGGCGGCCACGTCCTGAGGGCGCCTGCCACCCTCCGCGGCGGCCCCGTTCCCGGACGCGGGCTTCGCCGGGTCGACCGCGGGGGCTTTGGTGGCGACGGCGGGAGCCACGTCCACCTTGATGTCCACACCCTTGGGCGGGGCGTCGGGCCCGTGGGTGCACAGCCCCGCCTCCGTGCGGTAGGTGCCTATGCAACGGTCACCCTTGGCAGCCGCCTTGAGACCGTCGTAGACCATGCCACGAGCGGCGTCGTTGACGGGCTTGTCGACGATGGGTTCCGGCTCCTCGTCCCTGGCCGGGGCGGCGGCCGGCGCGAGGGCGTCCGTCGTGGATCCGGCCTGCCCGGCCGTGCCTGCCTGCGCGGGTGTTCCCGCCTGGGCTCCGTCCCCCATTCCGGAGTAGGCGATACCTCCCGCGATCACCGCCGCCGCTGCCATGGCAGCGGTGACGAGCATCAACCCCCTGGGCTTGCGCCGATGTTGGCGCTTCTTGCGATGTCTAGTCATGCGCACCTCAAATCCTTGGTCGGAGGAGTGGGTGCGCGGAAGCCTGCCAGACGTACGCGCGGAGAATTCGGGCAAACGGGAATGGCCGTCGAGATATCTGACTGTTACCTCGAGCATTCGATTTGATGAACAGTCAATTCTCGTACAGCTGAAGGAAGTTACGCGCGTAGGCCTCGGTTGGTCCAGGCCTTTTCGGAGATCTCGTTATTGAATCGAGATATACAGGGTGAGCTTGTTGACGGTAATTCAGTAAAGGATTCACCTAATTACTACCTCTTGAATTCCTCCCGTCACAAACCGTGAAGAATTCTTCGCTCCCGCAGAGGAGCGAGCCGGCCGGATCCGCCGCCCGCCACGCAACTGCCCCGGCGTGAGGGGCGCTTCGGCGATCACCGCCGATACGGGACGAGTTGACCCACCCCACCGCCTGCTGGCTGACCGCCGGTCAAACCCCCGCCTCCCCCCGCGCACCGGGCCGTCATGGGGGCACGCACCGGGCTCAGGGACGAGGCGTGGGGGCGGGAACCTACACCGGCGGTGCGTCGCGGAAGCGCCTGCGGTCGCGTGCGCCCGGAGGGGCGTCCGCGAGGGCGATGACCGTGCCGTCGCGGCCCGCCACGACCGGCTTCGCCGATCGCGCCGCCTTCGCTTGGTACTGGGCCGCGTCCGCCAGGCGGAAGAGGCGGCGGGCGGACTTCAGCGGTCCGATGGGGTCGCCCGTCGACGCCACCCCGCAGGCGACTCCCTCGCCGAGTTCCAGCTCACCGGCCCGTACGCACAGCTCGTCCGCCACCCCCACCACCTCGTCCGCGCTGGGTCCGACCGACAGCAGGCAGAACTCGTCGCCCCCGAGGCGCGCCGACAGCGCCCCCGGCAGCATCGCGCCGCAACGCGAGAGGACCGAGCCGAACCGTTCCAGCAGGCGGTCGCCCACGGCGTGCCCGTGGGTGTCGTTCACCCGCTTCAGGCCGTTCAGGTCGCAGACCACCAGGCTCACCACGGACCCGTCGGTCCGGTACCGCTCGATCGCCTCGTCGAGCCGGGTGTCGACCGCGCGGCGGTTCGCGAGGCCCGTCAGCGGGTCGGTGAAGGCCAGCTTCCGTACCTCCTCCAGGCGCTCCGCCTGGGCGATGCCCGCCGCCACCACGGCAGCGAGCACCGCCGCGAAATCGGCGTCGTCGCGGTCGAAGACCGGCGCGCCGGCCGGCCGGGCCACATACAGCTCGCCCCAGGCCCGGCCGTGCAGCACGATCGGCGCGACCACGCAGCAGCCGCGTCCGCGCCTGCGCAGCCCGGTGACGCGGCCGGTCGGAATACGGTCGCCCGCGGTCTCCACCCAGGCGTCCGGCTCACCGCCGCCCGCCCACTGCTCGTGCAGGAATTCGGTGATCTCGGGGAACTGGTGGACGGGGTAGGTCTCCGCGTCGGGAAACTCCTCCTCCCCCACGGCCCGCTCCCCGGCGTTCACCAGCACCTTCAGCCGGCCGTGGTCCCGCTCCCAGACGGACAGTGCGGCGAAGTGCCCGCCGAGCCCGTCGCGGGCGCCGAGCGCCGCTGCCCGCCAGAACTCGCGCGGGGTGTGCGCCGCCGCCATCGCCTGCGCCAGCGCCACCACGGCCCGCAGCCGCACGTCCTCTCCCATTCCTCCAGCTTAGGGACGTTTGGTCCGTTTTTACTGGTGAGGCGTCACAGAAAGTGACATCTGGATGAAACCGAGACGTTTCCCAGAGTCTTCTCACGCGAGCTGTACGGGGTCACTCACCCGGCCACGCGGGCTTCCGCTTCTCGTTGAAGGCCGCCACGCCCTCCGCCCGGTCCCCCGAGAACGCCACGGAACGCCACGCCGCGTCCTCGACCTCCAGGCCGGCCGGCAGGTCGAGACCCTGCCCGAGCCGCATCGCGCGCTTCGCTGCGCGCAGGCCGACCGGAGAGTTCGCCGCGATCCGCCCGGCCAGCTCCAGGGCGGCCGTCCGCGCGTCCTCCTCCAGCAGGTCGACGAGCCCCAGCTCGCGCGCCTCGGCGGCCTCCACGCGCCGCGCCGTGAAGACCAGCTCGGCCGCTCGGGCCGCGCCCACCCGGCGCGGGAGCAGCTGCGTACCGCCGCCGCCGGGGATCACGCCCACCGAGACCTCCGGCAGCCCGACCACGGCCGTCGCGTCGGCCACGATCACGTCGCAGGCGAGTGCCAGCTCGAAGCCGCCGCCGAGGGCGAAGCCGTGCACGGCGGCGACGGTCGGCATCGGCAGCTCGAGGACGCCGGTGTACGCACCGCGCGCGGTCGGGCGCTGGCGCACGAGCTCGGCGTCGGTGAAGGAATTGCGCTCCTTCAGGTCGGCACCGACACAGAAGGCCCGATCGTTGGAGGAGGTCAGCACCGTCACCCGTACCGAGGCGTCCTCGGCGAGCGCCGCGCAGGCCGCACCGATGGAACGGGCCATCTCGGAGGAGACGGCGTTCATCGCCTTGGGCCGGTCGAGAACGAGCTCGGCGACGAATCCCTCCCTGCGCACCGCGACGAACTCACCAAAGCGCTGCTCGGACATGACCGACCCTCCCGGTTAACGACTGTTCACCGGATCCTAGGTCGGGCGGCGGGTCAGGTGCCAGGGCTCCACGACGCCGAGGCCGCGCACCGGGCGCTGCCACATCGGCTGGAGCGCGAAGCGGTACGAGGGAGGCTCCTCGCCCTCCTTCTCGGCGCGGGCCGCCTCCTCGGCCGCCTGCGTCTCCGAGACCGGCGCGTCGCCGGTCCGGGTCAGCTCCTCGGCGAGCGCCCCGTCGACCAGGACGGTGTCCTTGGGCGCTATCGAGGTGAGCCGGCTCGCGAGGTTCACCGTCGTACCGAAGACGTCACCCATGCGGGTCGTCACGGTGCCGAAGGCGATACCGACGCGCAGGGCGGGCATCGTCTCGTCGTGGCTGAGCGTCTCGATCAGCCGCAGCGCGATCTCGGCGGCCGTGCCGGCGTCGTCGGCGGCGTAGAGGACCTCGTCGCCGAGCGTCTTGATCAGCCGGCCGCCGTGCGCGGCGACCAGGTCGGCGCAGGTCGTCTCGAACGCCTCGACGAGCTCGCCGAGCTCCTCCTCCTCCAGCCGACGGGTCAGCCGCGTGAAGCCGACGAGGTCGGCGAAGCCGACGGCGAGCCGCCGGTCGACCATCTCCTCGTCGTCGGCGGCCTGCACGACCCGGCCGGTGGCGGCGGCGAGCTGGCGGCGCCAGACGTAGATCAGGAACTCCTCCAGCTCGGGCAGGAGCAGCTCGATCAGGGGGTACGTGACCTCGGTACGGGTCATCCCGGGCTCGGGCGGCTCGGTGAGCCCCTCCAGGAACGAGTCGATCTGCCACTCGGCCAGTCGGGCGGTGGTCTGCCCCGTGGACCGGGCGACCTGCACGGCCATCGGCTCGCTGAGCAGCCCCGCCTCGACGAGACCGGCGAGCCGGCGCAGGGCGAGCACGTCTGCCTCGGTGAGCGCCTTGGCCTGACCGATGTCGGCGAAGCCCATCGCGCGCCAGAAACGGGAGGCCAGCTCCATGGAGACACCGGCGGTGCGGGCGGCCTGGAAGGGCGTGTAGCGGCGGTCGGCGCCGAGGATGAGCTGTTCGAGGCGGATGGCGAGCGGGTCGTCGCTCGGCTCGGCCGTGTGGTCGACCACATGGTGGGGGGTGGGGTACGCCGGTGGCTCGGCCTCGCCGCCGTTGTGCGCGTCGTCGACGGTCACCGGCCGCCTCCTGCCCGTTCCCTGCCCACTGCCCTGCCGATCTGTCGCCTGGATCGCGCTCCACGATACGACAGGTGTGTGCCAGCTCACGCCGTTACGGCCACCTCGCCACCTCGTGGGCAGGCGTTCCACGGCCCGACGCCTGCCCACGACCGCGCTACGACTCCGCCCGTACGTGGACGATGTCGCCCGCGGAGACCGCCTCCGTGCCCCCGCCCTCCGTCGCCACCACCAGGCGGCCGTCGCCGTCCAGGGCCACCGCCTCGCCCTCCAGCATCCGCTCGCCCGGCAGGTCCGCCCGGATGTGGCGGCCCAGGGTCGCGCAGCCCGCTGCGTAGGCCTCCTGGAGGCCGGAGGCCGCGGGGTTGCCGTCCGCCCGCACCCACTCCCCGTACCAGTGCTCCAGGGACCGCAGGACCGATCGCAGCAGGGTGTCGCGGTCCGTCGAGATCGCGTTCGCGAGGAGCAGCGAGCCCGCCGCGGGGACCGGCAGTTCGTCCTCGCGCAGGGTGACGTTGATGCCGAGCCCGACGACGATCGCGTCCTCGCCCGCACGCTCGGCAAGGATGCCGCCGGTCTTCCGCTCCTCGCCCCCGACCGAAACCAGCAGGTCGTTCGGCCACTTGAGGGAAACGTCCACGCCGGCGGACTTCGCGAGCCCGGTCGCCGCGGCGACGCCGGTGAGCAGCGGCAGCCATCCCCACCGGTGCACCGGCACGTCGGGCTTGAGCAGGACGGAGAGGAAGATCCCGGACCGGGCGGGCGCGACCCAGCTGCGGTCGAGGCGGCCGCGGCCCGCGGTCTGCTCCTCGGCGACGAGCACCGCACCCTCGGGCAGCTCGTCGGCGCGGGCGGCGAGGTCGGAGTTGGTGGAGCCGGTGGTGGTGACCACGTCGAGCGAGGTCCACAGGCCGGTGGGAAGTACGAGAGCACGGCGCAGCGCGGCGGCGTTGAGCGGGGGCCGGTCCAGGTCGGACCAGGGGCCTCCTGAGCCATGAGAGGACGTCATGCAAGCCAGACTAGGTGTGGCAAAGACCGCAGTGCCGAACCGTATCGGCGTCGATACCCTACGGATCAGTAGCCCAGCAGTAGCCCATTCGTAGCCAACGAACCCCCGTGACCAGGCAGGGAGCCGCATCCCGATGTCCGAGTCGGTACAGCCACAAGAAATCGACATTCACACGACCGCGGGCAAGATCGCGGATCTGCAGCGCCGTATTGACGAGGCCACCCATGCCGGTTCCGAGCGTGCCGTGGAGAAGCAGCACGCGAAGGGCAAGCTGACCGCGCGCGAGCGGATCGCACTGCTGCTCGACGAGGGCTCCTTCGTGGAGCTCGACGAGTTCGCCCGGCACCGGTCGACCAACTTCGGCCTGGACAAGACCCGCCCGTACGGAGACGGTGTCGTCACCGGCTACGGCACCGTCGACGGCCGCCCGGTAGCGGTCTTCTCGCAGGATTTCACGGTCTTCGGCGGCGCGCTGGGCGAGACCTTCGGCCAGAAGATCATGAAGGTCATGGACTTCGCGCTGAAGACCGGCTGCCCGGTCATCGGCATCAACGACTCCGGCGGCGCCCGCATCCAGGAGGGCGTCATGGCCCTCGGCATGTACGGCGAGATCTTCCGCCGCAACACGCACGCCTCGGGTGTGATCCCGCAGATCTCCCTGATCGTCGGCCCGTGCGCGGGTGGCGCGGTGTACTCCCCCGCGATCACCGACTTCACGGTGATGGTGGACCAGACCTCGCACATGTTCATCACCGGCCCGGACGTCATCAAGACGGTCACCGGTGAGGACGTCGGCTTCGAGGAGCTGGGCGGCGCCCGGACGCACAACACCACCTCCGGTGTCGCGCACCACATGGCGGGTGACGAGAAGGACGCGATCGAGTACGTCAAGTCCCTGCTGTCGTACCTGCCGTCGAACAACCTCTCCGAGCCGCCGGCCTTCCCCGAGGTCGCCGACACCGAGCTCTCGGACGAGGACCGCGAGCTGGACGTCCTGATCCCGGACTCCGCGAACCAGCCGTACGACATGCACACCGTCATCGAGCACGTCCTCGACGACGGCGAGTTCCTGGAGACCCAGGCGCTGTTCGCGCCGAACATCCTGACCGGTTTCGGCCGTGTGGAGGGCTTCCCGGTCGGCATCGTCGCCAACCAGCCGATGCAGTTCGCCGGCTGTCTGGACATCAACGCGAGCGAGAAGGCGGCGCGCTTCGTCCGCACCTGCGACGCCTTCAACATCCCCGTCATCACCTTCGTCGACGTGCCGGGCTTCCTGCCGGGCGTGGACCAGGAGTACGGCGGCATCATCCGCCGGGGCGCCAAGCTGATCTACGCGTACGCCGAGGCGACCGTCCCGCTGATCACCGTCATCACCCGCAAGGCGTTCGGCGGCGCGTACGACGTCATGGGCTCCAAGCACCTGGGCGCCGACCTCAACCTGGCGTGGCCGACCGCGCAGATCGCGGTCATGGGCGCGCAGGGCGCGGTGAACATCCTGCACCGCCGCACGATCGCGGCGGCCGAGGACCAGGAGGCCGAGCGCGCCCGGCTCATCCAGGAGTACGAGGACACGCTGCTCAACCCGTACACGGCGGCCGAGCGTGGCTACATCGACGGCGTGATCATGCCGTCGGACACCCGCCCGCAGATCGTGAAGGCCCTGCGTCAGCTCCGGACGAAGCGGGAATCCCTGCCTCCGAAGAAGCACGGCAACATCCCCCTGTAAGGAGCCGCTGTGATCAAGGTCGTACGAGGAAACCCGACCCCGGAGGAGCTGGCCGCCGCACTGGCGGTGGTCCAGGCCCGGGCCGCGGCGACGGCGGCGGCGTCCGCGGCCGGCGGCGGCCCGGTGGTTCCCGAGGGCTGGTCGGACCCCTCACGGATCGCGCGCGAGGTACGGCACAGGCCGGGTCCGCGCTCCTGGGCCCGCTCCTACTGGCCGGCGTAACCGCTCGGCCCGGCACTGCATCCGGAAGGCCGGACCTCTTGTGCGGGAGGTCCGGCCTTCGTGCGTCCCGGGTCAGACGAGAGGGGCGACCGCCTCGGCCATCACCCGGTATCCGGCGTCGTCGGGGTGCAGCCGGTCCGCGTACGCGTACGCCGGGTTCAGCGCCTTCGGGTCCTTCGGGTCGGCGAGGAGCCGCGCGAAGTCGACGACCGCGTCGAACTCGCCCGAGGTGCGGATCCAGTCGTTGACCTCCGCGCTGGTCCGCTCGGCGGTCGGGCCCCAGTGGCTGGTGTCCTTGAAGGGCAGCAGGGTCGAGCCGACGACCCGTACCCCACGGTCGTGCGCGGCGTCGATCAGCCGGCGGTAGGCGGCGATGATCTCGGCCGAGGTGACGACGGGTGAGGGCTTGTAGGTGGGCTGGGGCACGGGCTTCAGCGCGGCCTCGCTGTAGCCGATGTCGTTGAGGCCCTGGAGCAGGGCGACGGTGGTGACGCCGGGCTGGTCGAGGGCGTCGCGGTGGAACCGGGCGGTGGCGCGTTCGCCGTACCAGGCCGAGTCGTTGAGAACCAGGTTGCCGCCGATGCCGGAGTTCACGACGGGGCGGTCGATGCGTTCGGCGAGCGCGTCGGAGTATCGGCGGTTCGCGTTCGGGGTGGAGCCGAAACTGTCGGTGATGGAGTCGCCGAACAGCACCACCGCGCCCTTCCGGGACGGGGTTCCGCCGCTGACCTCGACACCGCTGAGGTAGTACCAGGACTGGCTGCGGGCGGTGAAGGCGCTGCCGCCGGTGTCGGCGCGGTGGTCGCCCTCGGCTCGGTAGCTGTCGGCCCACGCCTGGGAGTGGAAGGTGGCGGGCCCGGTCGTTCCGGCGAGGTAGAGCGTGACGGTCACCGACTCCAGGCGTCCCAGGTGGAGCGGGGCCGGGTCGCTGCGCAGTTCGCCGTGGGCGGGGACGGAGACCGACCGCTTGCCGCCGAAGGTGAGGTGGCGCACCGAGCCGGGTTCGACGGCCGCGCCGGTGTCGGTACGGGCGACGGTGGCGCCGGTGACGGCCAGGGGTGAGGTCCCGTAGGCGTTCGAGAGCCGGATCCGGACCCGCTCGCCGTCCTCGGTGACGCGGACGACCTGACGGAGGGTCTGGCGCGAGAAGCCTTCCTGGGACCAGTTGCCGGTGAAGCCGGTCGAGGGGAGCTGCGGGGCGGCGCCCCAGGCGGCGTGCCACGGCGGGGCCGGGGTGGGGCGGGCGCCGGCCTGCGTGCCGGAGAGCAGGGTGAGGCCGAGGGCGGCGGCGAGCAGCGGGGCGAGGAGCTTCTTCATGGCGTGGTCCTTCGGGTAGGGGTGACGAGGGATCAGGAAGGTTCAGGAGCGGCGCGGGAAGAGGCCCGCGGCGAGCGCTCCGGCCAGGACGATCGCGGCGTTGACGAGGACCGCGAGGCCGATGCCGTCGAGGACCGTGGTGGAGGTGACCACGACGGCGCTCATGATCGGCGTGCCCATGGTGATGCCGATCTGCTGGGTCATGGTGGCGAGCCCCGTCGCCATCCCCTGCTCGGAGTCGGGCAGTCCTGAGGTCGCGGTGACCATGAAGCCGACGATGGCGAGCATGTTGCCGACGCCGCCGGCGAAGGTGCCGGCGAGCAGCAGCCAGAGCCAACCCCGGTCGTCGCCGAGTGCGTACAGGGAGAGGGTGGCGGCGGCCTGGAGGAGCCCGCCTGCGACGAGGGCGGCCCGGGCGCCGCGGCGGCCGATGAACCGGGGCGCGTACACCCCGCCGAGGACCGTGCCCGCGCCGAGGACGCCGAACGTCAGCCCGGCGGCGAGCGGCGAGAAGCCGAGGACGTCCTGGAGGTAGAGCGTCATCAGGAAGACGAGCGAGGTCTCGGTGACGAAGGCGACGAGCCCGGCGAGGTTGCCCTGGACGACGGTGCGGCGCGTGAGGATCCGTACGGGGACGAGGGGTGAGGCGGCCCGCCGCTCCACGAACCAGAAGGCGACGAGCAGCGCGACGCCGAGGGGGAGCGCCAGGGGTTCGGTGGTGAGCCCGAGGACGAGGGCGAGGAGTCCGCCGGTGACGGTGATCGCGCCGGGGATGTCGAGGCGGGGGCGGACGGCGGGGCGGCTCTCCTTCAGGACGGCGGGCGCGACGAGGAGGACGGCGACGGCGACCGGCACGTTGACGAAGAAGGCCCAGCGCCAGGAGAGCAGGTCCGTCAGGACGCCGCCGAGGATGGCGCCGGTGGTGAAGCCGGCCGACATGAGCGCGCCGTTGAGGCCCAGCGCCTTGGCGCGCAGCGGTCCTTCCGGGAAGGAGGAGGTGAGCAGGGAGAGCCCGGCGGGGGTGACCGCGGCGGTGGCGAGGCCCTGGGCGACGCGTGCGGCCATCAGCATCCCCGGGCCGGTGGCGAGACCGCCGACGAGGGAGGAGATCCCGAGGAGCGCCATGCCGGCGAGGAAGAGGCGGCGGCGTCCGACGATGTCGGCGACACGCCCGAGCAGGAGGGTGAATCCGGCGGCGGCGAGGGCGAAGGCGGTGGCGATCCACTGGAGGTTGCCCAGGGTGAAGCCGAGTCCTTCGCCGATGACGGGCAGTGCGACGTTCAGGATCGAGAAGTCGACGGCCAGCATGAACTGGGCGACGAGGAGGACGAGGAGGACGAGTCGCATCCGTCCGTCCATACGGGCGGCGGCCTGCTGGGCGGGGACATCGAGGGCAACCATGACCGGGACCCCTTAATGGGTTTCAGGTTCCGTTAAGATGTCCCCGACCGTAGCAGACTCGAAGGCGTTAATGGAACAGGAGACCCGTTTGACCGAGAGCCAGCCGGCTGTGCCCGGCACCGTGCGCCCCGGGGGCCGTACCGCGAAGGTGCGCCGGGCCGTCCTCGACGCGACCGAGGACGCCCTGGCGGAAGCGGGCTTCCACGCGCTGAACATGGACCACGTCGCCGCGAGCGCGGGCGTCGGCAAGACGACCGTCTACCGCCGCTGGGGCTCCCCCGTCGGCCTCGTCGCCGACCTCCTGCGCGACATGGCGGAGCAGTCCCTGCCGGCCTCCGACACCGGCACCCTGGCAGGCGACCTGCGAGCCAACGCCGCGCTCGTCACCAAGACCCTCACCGACCCCCGGATGGGTGCCGTCTTCCGTGCCGTCATCGCGGCCGCGGCCTGCGACGAGGAGTGCGCCGAGGCGCTGAACGGCTTCTACCGGGCCCGTCTGGAGGAGTGGGCCCCGGTGGTGAAGCGCGGCGTGGCCCGCGGCGAGGTCCCGGCGGACACGGACGGCCTCGAGCTGCTGCGCGCGGTCTCGGCGCCGCTCTACTACCGCTTCATGATCACGCGCGAGCCGCTGGGCCCCGAGGACGCGGAGCGGGCCGTCCGCGCCGCGCTGACGGCGGCCGGTGGCGGAGTGTTCACCGGGTCGTCATGAGGCCGTTGCACGGGGCGCCTGAGTACGCGTACTCAGGCGCCCCGGCCGTTCCGCCCGCAGGATCAGGACATGCTCTGGTCCGACCCGAACGACGAGCCTCCGAAGGAGATGCGCGACATGCAGGCCATGCTGCGCCGCGCGTCCATCCTGCTGGCCCTGGCGATGGTGGTGGCGATGTTCGTGGTCGGCGTCCACTGAGAGCGACCGAAGAGCGTCCGCACTGGCTACGCTTCCCTCATGACTGCTGATCGCCGCCGTGTCGTGCTCGCCTCCGCCTCGCCCGCCCGTCTCGGACTGCTGCGGCAGGCCGGACTCGCCCCCGAGGTGATCGTGAGCGGCGTCGACGAGGACAAGGTGCACGCGCCGACCCCGGCCGAACTCGCCCTCGCGCTCGCCGAGGCCAAGGCCGCCCATGTGGCCGCCCGTCCCGAGGCCTTCGGTGCCCTGGTGATCGGCTGCGACTCCGTCCTGGAGCTCGACAAGCAGGCCCTGGGCAAGCCGGCCGACGCCGAGGAGGCCACCGCGCGCTGGAAGGCGATGCGCGGCCGGGTGGGCATCCTCCAGACGGGTCACTGCGTGTACGACACGGCGGCCAAGCGGTACGAGTCGGCGACCGCCTCGACCCTCGTCCGCTTCGGCGAGCCGACGGACGCCGAGATCGCCGCGTACGTGGCGAGCGGCGAACCGCTGCACGTGGCGGGCGCCTTCACGCTGGACGGCCGCTCGGCGCCGTTCATCGACGGCATCGACGGGGACCCGGGCAATGTGATCGGCCTGTCGCTGCCCCTGCTGCGCACCCTGCTCGGCAAGCTGGGGATCTCCATCACCGACCTGTGGGCGTGAGGGACCGCCCGGCGCTACGCGGGCGCCGCCGCCTCCTCCAGGGCGTCGGCGCCCTTTCCGTACGTCACCAGGGTCAGCACGATCAGGCCGAGGACCACGGTCATGAACGCGAAGGCGCCCCATCCGATCAGACCGATCGTCACCGCGCCGAGCACCCCGTGCACGACGGCGCAGCCGATGAGCAGGGCCCGGCCGGCGCGCCCGGGACGCCTGTCGCGGATGCCGGTGATCAGGGCGACGGTGGCGCAGAGCGCGAGCAACACGCCGGAGACGATGCCGAGGGCCCATGTGCCGGTCACCATGTGGTCCGGGTCGAGGCCGTCGAGGGACATCGACTGGGCCTCGACGAACCGCGCCATGACGGCGTTGAGCGCGACGATCCCCGGCGCCTCCAGGAACAGCACCGCCGCCGTCACAAGAGCTATCGGTCTTCGGGCCACCTGGGCCACCCCCCTGGATACGGCTGTTACCTGCAGTACGGATGACAGCGCGAAGGCTACTGCCGGGTAAACCCCGGGACAAGGGTCCGTGCGGACGGATGCGGCGGCAAAGAATCATTGCGCCATTCGTAGGGACTCCACAAAGAAACCTGATCGGCGACTGGCCGCCTGAACAGAGACCTGTGCCACACCTCGGAGCTACTGTGCCGTAAAGGATCCCTGCGTACCGTGGTACGACAAGGGATTTCACGACCCGAGCAAGCCTCGTATCACGCTCCGTGTGGGCAAGCTCACCACTGGGGACGGGTCGAAGTGCCGTGTCGGCAGTCCCTAAACTCAGCTTGTTTCAAGGAGGGAGTCATCGTGCGCAAGGTGCTCATCGCCAACCGTGGCGAAATCGCTGTCCGTGTCGCCCGTGCTTGCCGGGATGCCGGGATCGCCAGCGTAGCCGTCTACGCCGACCCGGACCGGGACGCTCTGCACGTCCGCGCGGCCGACGAGGCGTTCGCTCTGGGCGGTGACACCCCGGCCGCCAGCTATCTGGACATGGCCAAGGTGCTGCAGGCGGCGAAGGACTCGGGCGCGGACGCGATCCACCCCGGCTACGGGTTCCTTTCCGAGAACGCCGAGTTCGCCCAGGCCGTGCTCGACGCCGGTCTGACCTGGATCGGCCCGCCGCCGCAGGCCATCCGTGACCTCGGCGACAAGGTGGCGGCCCGTCACATCGCCCAGCGCGCGGGCGCCCCGCTCGTCGCGGGCACGCCCGACCCGGTCTCCGGCGCCGACGAGGTCGTCGCCTTCGCCCAGGAGCACGGCCTGCCGATCGCGATCAAGGCCGCCTTCGGTGGTGGCGGTCGTGGTCTGAAGGTCGCCCGCACCCTCGAAGAGGTGCCGGAGCTCTACGACTCCGCCGTCCGCGAGGCCGTCGCCGCCTTCGGCCGCGGCGAGTGCTTCGTCGAGCGCTACCTCGACAAGCCGCGGCACGTCGAGACCCAGTGCCTGGCCGACTCCCACGGCAACGTGGTCGTCGTCTCCACCCGTGACTGCTCGCTCCAGCGCCGCCACCAGAAGCTCGTCGAGGAGGCGCCCGCGCCGTTCCTCTCCGAGGCGCAGAACGCCGAGCTGTACGCCGCCTCGAAGGCGATCCTGAAGGAGGCCGGCTACGTCGGCGCCGGCACGGTCGAGTTCCTGGTCGGCGTCGACGGCACGATCTCCTTCCTGGAGGTCAACACCCGCCTCCAGGTCGAGCACCCGGTCACCGAAGAGGTCACCGGCATCGACCTGGTCCGCGAGATGTTCCGGATCGCCGACGGCGAGGAGCTGGGCTACGACGACCCGGCCGTGCGCGGTCACTCCTTCGAGTTCCGCATCAACGGCGAGGACCCGGGCCGTAACTTCCTGCCCGCGCCCGGCACCGTCACCACCTTCTCCGCGCCGACCGGTCCCGGTGTCCGCCTGGACGCCGGCGTCGAGTCCGGCTCGGTCATCGGCCCGGCCTGGGACTCGCTCCTGGCCAAGCTGATCGTCACCGGCGCCACCCGCGAGCAGGCGCTCCAGCGTGCCGCCCGCGCGCTGGCCGAGTTCAAGGTGGAGGGCATGGCCACGGCCATCCCGTTCCACCAGGCCGTGGTCGTCGACCCCGCCTTCACCGCGGACCCGTTCCGCGTCCACACCCGGTGGATCGAGACCGAGTTCGTCAACGAGATCAAGCCCTTCGCGCCGGCCGGTGCCGACGCGGAGGAGGACGAGGCCGGCCGCGAGACGATCGTGGTCGAGGTCGGCGGCAAGCGCCTGGAGGTCTCGCTCCCGTCCTCGCTCGGCATGTCCCTGGCCCGTACGGGCCTGGCCGCCGGCGCCAAGCCGAAGCGCCGCGCCGCGAAGAAGTCCGGCCCGACGGCCTCCGGCGACACCCTCGCCTCCCCCATGCAGGGCACCATCGTGAAGGTGGCCGTGGAGGAGGGCCAGGAGGTCAAGGAGGGCGATCTGATCGTCGTCCTGGAGGCCATGAAGATGGAGCAGCCGCTCAACGCGCACCGCTCCGGCACCGTCAAGGGCCTGTCCGCCGAGATCGGCGCCTCGATCTCCTCGGGCGCCGCGATCTGCGAGATCAAGGACTGACGACCGACGGCACCTGCCGTTTGTACGCTGGGAAGGGCCCGCAGGCACACCGCCTGCGGGCCCTTCGCCGAACCGAGGAGCCCCCATGCGCGCCGACGCGCGCCGCAATCACGAGCGGCTGCTGACCGAGGCCCGCGCCGCCTTCGCCGCGCACGGTACGGACGCCTCGCTCGAGGATGTCGCCCGCCGCGCGGGGGTCGGCATCGGCACGCTCTACCGGCACTTCCCCACCCGCGACGCGCTGGTGAACGCCGTCTTCCAGGAGGCCCTGGCCGCGCTGCTCCAGCGGGGCCGTGAGCTCGCGGCGGCGGAGGAACCGTGCCCGGCGCTCGTGCAGTGGCTGCGCACCCTGATCGCCCACGCGGGCGAGTACCGGGGGTTCGCCCGGGCGCTCATGTCGGCCTCGCGGGACGAGAGTTCGGCGCTCGCGCAGTGCAACGTACCGCTGCGCGCGGCGGGTGAGATCCTGCTGGGCCGGGCCCAGGAGGCCGGTGCGGTCCGCGCCGATGTGTCGATCGGCGATCTGATGCAGCTCACCCAGGCGATCGCGCTGGCCGCCGAACAGAACCCGGACGACGAGGAGTTGCCGGACCGGCTGCTCGCGCTGACCCTGCGGGGCATGAAGAGCTGAGCCCGGGAGGAGACGGCCGGGCCCCTGGGGGAGGGCCCTTCAGCACGCGCCGGTGGGCGGCAACGCGTCACCGCCCGCACGGGTCGCCGCCCGCAGAGAGGGAGACCTCAGCGCCGGCGCATGTCCGCGACCCGGGCCGTCCGCTCCGGCTGAAGCACGTCGTTCGCCAACGAGGCGGCACCGCCCCGGAACTGCCCGGGCTGGTGCCGGGCCCGCTGGCCGGGGAGCGGAACGTCACGGCGAGGGCGGCCGCCGCCCGGGGGGACGGATTCACCACCCGCTCCCGTCCCCGCCACGGCGATCTGCACGCCCTGATCGGCCAGCGCCTGGAGCTCCGTGGCGGCCCGGTCGTCGTGCGCCGGCGGCTCGTCGGTGACCAGCCGGGTGATCACGTCGGTCGGCACCGTCTGGAACATGGTGTCGGTGCCGAGCTTGGTGTGATCGGCCAGCACCACGACCTCCGCCGCAGCCTGCACCAGCGCCCGGTCCACGCTCGCGGAGAGCATGTTGGAGGTGGACAGGCCGCGCTCGGCGGTCAGACCACTGCCGGAGAGGAAGGCGCGGGAGACCCGCAGCCCCTGGAGGGACTGCTCTGCCCCGCTGCCCACCAGCGCGTAGTTCGAGCCACGCAGCGTGCCGCCGGTCATGACGACCTCGACCCGGTTGGCGTGGGCGAGCGCCTGGGCGACGAGCAGGGAGTTGGTGACCACGGTCAGACCGGGCACGCGGGCGAGGCGGCGGGCCAGCTCCTGTGTGGTCGTCCCGGCACCGACGACGATGGCCTCGCCCTCTTCGACGAGGCTCGCGGCGACATCGGCGATGGCCGTCTTCTCGGCGGTCGCGAGATGGGATTTCTGCGGGAAGCCGGACTCTCGCGTGAAGCCGCCCGGCAGTACCGCACCGCCGTGCCGGCGGTCGAGGAGTCCTTCTGCCTCCAGTGCCCGCACGTCTCGCCGTACGGTCACTTCTGAGGTCTGGACGACGCGGGCGAGCTCACGGAGCGACACGGCTCCATTGGCGCGCACCATTTCGAGGATCAACTGACGACGTTCTGCAGCGAACACGAAACTGACAGTAACCTGACCGGCCGATACTTTTCAGCACTATGCGCCGAATTGCAGAAGATGCACACAGACGGGGCCCCCAAGTGGTATGAGAGGCCCCGCCGTTGATCGTCCTATGCCCCGCCTTGCCGGGGGTTGTCCAGATGTTCCCAGGCGGGAGGGCGGATCAGCCCTCGCCCGTCGCCTTTCGGGTGTGCAACTGCCGTGCCACTTCCGCGATCGAGCCCGACAGCGAGGGGTACACGGTGAAAGCGTTTGCGATCTGTTCGACCGTCAGATTGTTGTCGACCGCGATCGAGATGGGGTGGATCAGCTCGCTCGCCTTCGGGGCCACGACACAGCCGCCGACCACGATTCCCGTGCCCGGACGGCAGAAGATCTTGACGAAGCCGTCCCGGATGCCCTGCATCTTGGCGCGCGGGTTGCGCAGCAGCGGCAGCTTGACGACGCGGGCGTCGATCTTCCCGGCGTCCACGTCCGCCTGCGTGAAGCCGACGGTGGCGATCTCCGGGTCGGTGAAGACGTTCGAGGAGACCGTCTTCAGGTTGAGCGGGGCCACCGCGTCGCCGAGGAAGTGGTACATCGCGATCCGGCCCTGCATCGCCGCCACCGAGGCGAGCGCGAAGACGCCGGTGACGTCACCGGCGGCGTACACGCCCGGCGCGGAGGTACGGGAGACCTTGTCCGTCCAGATGTGGCCCGAGTCCTTGAGCTTGACCCCGGCCTCCTCCAGACCCATTCCGGCCGAATTCGGGATCGCGCCGACGGCCATGAGGCAGTGGCTGCCGGAGATGACCCGGCCGTCGGCCAGGGTGACCTCGACCCGGTCGCCGACGCGCTTGACGGACTCGGCGCGCGAGCGGGCCATGACGTTCATGCCGCGACGGCGGAAGACGTCCTCGAGGACCGCCGCCGCGTCCGGGTCCTCGCCCGGCAGCACGCGGTCACGGCTCGACACCAGGGTCACCCGCGAGCCCAGCGCCTGGTACGCGCCGGCGAACTCGGCACCCGTCACACCCGAGCCGACCACGATGAGCTCCTCGGGGAGCTCCTTGAGGTCGTAGACCTGGGTCCAGTTCAGGATCCGCTCGCCGTCGGGCTGGGCGTCGGGCAGCTCGCGCGGGTGGCCGCCGGTCGCGATCAGCACGGCGTCGGCGGTCAGCGACTCCTCCGAGCCGTCGGCGGAGGTCACGATCACCTGGCGGGAGCCGTCCACGGCCTGGCGGCCCGAGAGCCGGCCGCGGCCGCGCAGGACGCGGGCGCCGGCCCGGGTGACGGAGGCGGTGATGTCGTGCGACTGGGCGAGCGCGAGGCGCTTCACCCGGCGGTTGACCTTGCCGAGGTCGACACCGACGACCCGGGCGGCCTGCTCGATGTGCGGCGTGTCGTCCGCGACGATGATGCCCAGCTCCTCGTACGAGGAGTCGAAGGTCGTCATCACCTCGGCCGTCGCGATGAGGGTCTTCGAGGGGACGCAGTCGGTCAGGACGGACGCGCCGCCCAGGCCGTCGCAGTCGACGACGGTCACCTCCGCGCCGAGTTGGGCGCCCACCAGGGCCGCCTCGTATCCGCCGGGTCCGCCGCCGATGATCACGATCCGGGTCACTGGGATCTACGCCTCGCGCTCTCGTTCTGCCGGGGTTCCCCCCGCTGGGGCTGCAGTGCGTACGCCATTGTCCCGCACGCTTCAAGTGCGTACCCCATTGTCCCGTACGCCGGGGGCTGTCTCGCGCCGGGGCCTCCATACGGCCCCCACCACGGACTTCCGCGTGCGGCCTCTCCCTCCCGTACCCTCGACCCCATGTCGCTCTACGCCGCGTACGCCGGCAACCTCGACGCGCGGCTCATGACCCGCCGCGCCCCGCATTCCCCGCTGCGCGGCACGGGCTGGCTCAACGGCTGGCGGCTGACCTTCGGCGGCGAGCAGATGGGCTGGGAGGGCGCGCTGGCGACGATCGTCGAGGCACCGCGTTCCCAGGTTTTCGTCGCGCTGTACGACATCGCTCCGATGGACGAGGACTCGATGGACCGCTGGGAGGGCGTCGGCCTCGACATCTACCGCCGGATGCGGGTCCGGGTGCACACCCTGGACGGCGAGGAGCCGGCATGGGTGTACGTCCTGAACGCGTACGAGGGCGGGCTGCCCTCGGCGCGCTACCTCGGCGAGATCGCGGACGCGGCCGAGTCGGCGGGCGCGCCGCACGACTACGTGATGGAGCTGCGCAAGCGGCCGTGCTAGCTATGTCACGCGGCGGTTGCTCCCCGCGCGGGCGGTCGGCCCCGGTTCGCCGCCGTATCGGCCTGGCGGAAGGTCTCGGGCCACTCCCGCTACGCCATTCGTCGGAAACGACAAGACAACGATCGCATGTCCGTCAGCATCGTCATCTACGCGCGTAGGCATTCTCGGGCTAGGCTTCTGCGCGTATGAAATCCGTCCGGGGCTCCTCCCTCGGACCCCCCTCCCCGAGGCGAGAGAGTCAGTGAACGCAACTGCCACCCCGTACGAGGCCGCCGAGGCCGCTGCCGCGCGTCTTCGCGAGCTGACCGGAGTCGAGAACCACGACGTCGCCCTCGTCATGGGCTCCGGCTGGGCGCCGGCCGTCGACGCGCTCGGCGCTCCGGAGGCCGAGTTCCCCGTGACCGAGCTTCCCGGCTTCCCGCCGCCGGCCGTCGAGGGACACGGCGGCAAGGTCCGCTCGTACAAGATCGGCGCGAAGCGCGCGCTGGTCTTCCTGGGCCGTACGCACTTCTACGAGGGCCGGGGCGTCGCCTCCGTCGCCCACGGTGTGCGCACCGCCGTCGCCGCCGGCTGCAAGACCGTCGTACTGACCAACGGCTGCGGTGGCCTGCGCGAGGGCATGCGCCCCGGCCAGCCGGTCCTGATCAGCGACCACCTCAACCTGACGGGCGCCTCGCCGATCGTCGGCGCGAACTTCGTGGACCTCACCGACCTGTACTCGCCGCGGCTGCGCGCGCTGTGCAAGGAGGTCGACGAGACCCTCGAAGAGGGCGTCTACGTGCAGTTCCCCGGGCCGCACTACGAGACCCCGGCCGAGATCAACATGGTCCGCGTCATGGGCGGCGACCTGGTCGGCATGTCCACCGTCCTGGAGGCCATCGCGGCCCGCGAGGCGGGCGCCGAGGTCCTGGGCATCTCCCTGGTCACGAACCTGGCGGCGGGCCTGTCGGGCGAGCCGCTGAACCACGAGGAGGTCCTCCAGGCGGGCCGCGACTCGGCGGCGCGCATGGGCGAGCTGCTCACCCGGGTCCTCGACCGCATCTGACAGGACGGGGACTCCGCCCCGGACCCCGTACGGGGGTCCGGGGGCCTGCCCCCAGTTTCGGGAAGGGGCGGGGCGGGGGAAGGCTCCGCGCAGCGGCACCGCCCACCGCCCCGCACCCTCCCGCCCGTACCCGAAAGGCACACACCGTGACGCAGGACGACCTCCTCGCCAAGGCCCAGGCCTGGCTCGCCGAGGATCCCGACAGTGAGACCCGCGAGGAGCTCGCCAAGCTCATCGAGGCCGGTGCGACCGACGAGCTCGCCGCCCGGTTCGCCGGCACGCTGCAGTTCGGTACGGCCGGACTGCGCGGCGAGCTCGGCGCAGGGCCCATGCGGATGAACCGCTCGGTCGTCATCCGGGCCGCCGCCGGCCTCGCCGCGTACCTCAAGGCGAAGGGGCAGACCGGTGGCCTCGTCGTCATCGGCTACGACGCCCGCTACAAGTCGGCCGACTTCGCCCGCGACACCGCCGCCGTGATGACCGGTGCCGGACTGCGCGCGGCCCTGCTCCCCCGCCCGCTGCCGACGCCCGTCCTCGCGTACGCCATAAGGCACCTGGGCGCCGTCGCCGGTGTCGAGGTCACCGCGAGCCACAACCCGCCGCGCGACAACGGCTACAAGGTCTACCTGGGCGACGGCTCGCAGATCGTGCCGCCCGCGGACGCGGAGATCGCCGCCGAGATCGACGCCGTGCGTTCGCTGAACGACGTACCGCGGCCGGACGACGGCTGGGAGACCCTCGGCGACGAGGTCCTGGACGCCTACCTGGCCCGCACGGACGCTGTCCTGACCCCCGGCTCCCCCCGCACCGTGCGGACCGTCTACACGGCCATGCACGGCGTCGGCAAGGACGTCCTGACCGCCGCCTTCGCCCGCGCCGGCTTCCCGCCGCCCGCGCTCGTCGCCGAGCAGGCCGAGCCCGACCCGGCGTTCCCGACCGTCGCCTTCCCGAACCCGGAGGAGCCGGGCGCGATGGACCTCGCCTTCGAGGCGGCCCGCGCCGTGGACCCCGACATCGTGATCGCCAACGACCCGGACGCCGACCGCTGCGCCGTGGCCGTGCCCGACCCGTCGGTCGAGGGCGGCTGGCGGATGCTGCGCGGTGACGAGGTGGGCTCGCTGCTCGCCGCGCACCTGGTGCACAAGGGCGCGCGGGGTGTGTTCGCCGAGTCGATCGTGTCCTCCTCGCTGCTCGGCCGGATCGCCGAGGCGGCGGGCGTCGGCCACGAGGAGACGCTGACCGGCTTCAAGTGGATCGCCCGCGTGGACGGCCTGCGGTACGGCTACGAGGAGGCGCTGGGCTACTGCGTCGACCCCGAGGGCGTCCGCGACAAGGACGGCATCACGGCCGCGCTGCTCGTCGCCGAGCTCGCCTCGGAGCTCAAGGAGCGCGACCGTACGCTCACCGACCTCCTCGACGACCTGGCGGTGGCACACGGGCTGCACGCCACGGACCAGCTGTCGGTGCGGGTCGAGGACCTGAGCATCATCGCGAACGCGATGAGCGCGCTGCGCGAGCGGCCTCCCGTCCGGCTCGCGGGCCTGACGGTCACGACGGCGGAGGACCTGACGAAGGGCACGGAGTCGCTGCCCCCGACGGACGGTCTGCGCTACTACCTGGAGGGCGACTACAAGGCCCGGGTCATCGTCCGCCCGTCCGGCACGGAGCCCAAGCTCAAGTGCTACCTGGAGGTCGTGGTCCCGGTCGCCGACGCGAGCGAGCTCACGGCGGCCCGTGCGAAGGGCGCGGAGATCCTCTCCGCGATCAAGCGGGACCTGTCGGACGCGGCCGGTCTCTGAGCGTCTGCTCCGCGGCTCTCCTCGGCTCTCCTCGCGGGGCCCGTGCGGAATCGGTTCCGTACGGGCCCCGCGCCGTTCCCGTACGGGTGAATTCGGTACGGCAGTTGTCCCAAGGCACGTCCCGCGACCAGGGGGTCCGGGCCAGGGTGACCCGGTAGCCCGCCGAGCCTCCCTGGAGTCGCCGCAGTGCCCCCGGTCCTGACCGTCCGACCGACCGTTCCCGCTTCCCGGCGGCCTCCGTCCCCGGGCGGCGAGCGTCTTCCCGAGCGGGTGCGCGGCAGACTGCGCCACGCGGCCCCGGCGCTGCTCGGCTATCTGGTGGTACGGCTCCTGGGGCTTCTGGTGCTCGCCCGCTGGGCGCATCTCAAGGGCCACGGCGTGTGGCCGACGCTGGCCACGTCCTGGGACTCCGAGTGGTACCTGGGGATCGCCGACGACGGGTACCAGCAGGAGCTCGGCACCCGGATCTACCACAACAACCTGGCGTTCTTCCCGCTCTACCCCGCCCTGATCAAGGCGTTCGCGGCCGTCACCCCGGGCTCGCGCGCCTCCGTCGGCCTGGTCGTCGCGGGGGTCTGCTCGCTGATCGCCGCCTGGGGGATCTTCGCCGTGGGCGACCGGCTGCACGGGCGCCGGGTGGGCACGGTCCTCGCGGTGTTGTGGGGCGCGACGCCGGTCGCCGCCGTCCAGTGGATGGGCTACACCGAGTCGCTGTTCACCGCGCTCACCGCCTGGGCGCTGTACGCGGTCCTGGACGGCCGGTGGGCCTGGGCGGCCGGTCTCGCGGTAGCCGCGGGGCTCACCCGGCCGACCGGGATCGCGGTCGCGGCGGCGGTGACCGTGGCGGGCCTGCTCGCCGCCCGGCGCGGCAGCCGGACCGCCCTGGCGGCCGCCCTGGTGGCCCCGCTGGGCTGGCTCGGCTTCGTGGGGTGGGTGGGGCTGCGGCTGGGCCGCTGGGACGGCTACTTCGCCGTCCAGCGGCTGTGGACCAACGCGTGGGACGGCGGGGCTCTGACCGCGCGGACCCTGCGCGAGCTCTTCGTCTACGACCGGACCCCGCAGCTCTTCCTGGTCGTCGTCTCGCTCGTGCTGATCGGGTCCGTGCTGCTGTTCCTGCTCTGCCTGGCCGACCGCCAGCCGCTGCCGCTGCTCGTCCTCACGGGGGTGCTGCTGCTCGTGGTCCTGGGCAGCGGGGGCGTGTACTTCCCCCGCGCCCGCTTCCTGCTGCCCGGCTTCCCGCTGCTGCTGCCGCTCGCGCTCGCGGTGTGCCGGGCCCGCCGCCATGTGGCCGCCCTGGTGCTCACGGGGGCGGTGCTGTCCTCGGCGTGGCTGGGCGGTTACATGCTCCTGGTCTGGTCGGGCCCGCCGTGAGGCGGCCCGTGCGTCCTCAGCCGGTGGCGAGCAGGACGATCAGCAGGACGAGCCCGGCCACCGACGGCGCGGCGATCTCGTACGCCCAGCGCACCTGCGGCTCTCCCTGGGCGCCCGGTCGGGAGGCGCAGCGCTCGGCGAGCTCGCGCAGGTCGGCGACCGTCTGGTCGGCCGGGGCGAGGCGGTCCCGGTCGTTCACGTTCGCGTGGATCGAGGTGCGGCCGTGCGGGTCGTCCTGGGCGGCACGCGCCTGACGGCGGGCCGCCCGCTTGCGCTGGCGCAGCGAGACGGGGATGGCCCAGAGCTGGTACTTCGCCCCGGCCCGGGTCAGCACCTCGCTGGAGTACCCGGCGCGGACGTCGGCGACCGCGGCCCAGGGCAGGAGGATGGAGCGGAAGGGGTTGCGGATCCGGAGCCGGTCGTCGTTCGCGAAGACCGCGGGCCGGATCGTGAACGCCACGACGAGCGGCACGACGAACAGCAGACCCGCCAGGGCGACCCACGGCGTGCGCCCCTCCCCGCGGATCATCGCGTCACCGCAGAACCACGCGGTCAGTCCGAGCAGCAGGACACCGCCCGCGATGCCCATGGACGACCGGAAGACGCGGTCGGCGTAGGTCGGCTCGGCGGGCTGCTGCGGGGGCTGGGTCGTCATGGTGCCGATTCTGCCTCACGGGCCGCGGGCGGGCTCGGGCGGACGGAGCGGGCCGGTCCGGGCGGAGGAGGCGAGCCGGTTCGAGCGGAGGCAGCCCGTCGGTTCGGGCCGCGGGAGCGGCCTCGCACGGTCCTCGTGGACCGCTTCCGAAACCCCGGGGCTGTACAGGTCGCTACGCGCGTAGATATGCTCGACTGGTGACCATGCCCACCACTGCATCCGCAGCACCCGCATTTGCCGACGTGACCGCGTCCGACAGTGCGCTGCGCCGCTTCCTCCACGGGCTGCCCGGCGTCGACGCCGTCGGCCTGGAGGCGCGCGCCGCGTCCCTCGGCACCCGCTCGATCAAGACCACGGCCAAGGCGTACGCCATCGACCTGGCCATCTCCATGATCGACCTGACGACGCTCGAAGGCGCGGACACCCCGGGCAAGGTCCGGGCGCTCGCCGCCAAGGCCGTCAACCCCGATCCGTCCGACCGCACGACCCCGACGACCGCCGCGGTCTGTGTCTACCCCGACATGGTGGCCACGGCGAAGGAGGCCCTGAAGGGCTCCGGCGTCAAGGTCGCCTCCGTCGCCACCGCCTTCCCGGCCGGCCGCGCCGCGCTCCCCGTGAAGCTCGCGGACACCCGGGACGCCGTCGCCGCCGGGGCCGACGAGATCGACATGGTGATCGACCGCGGGGCCTTCCTCGCGGGGAACTACATGAAGGTCTACGAGGAGATCCGGGCCGTGAAGGAGGCCTCCGGCGAGGCCCGGCTCAAGGTCATCTTCGAGACCGGCGAGCTATCCACGTACGACAACATCCGCCGCGCCTCCTGGCTCGGCATGATGGCGGGCGCGGACTTCATCAAGACCTCGACCGGCAAGGTCGCGGTCAACGCCACCCCCGCCAACACGCTGCTGATGCTGGAGGCCGTGCGTGACTACCGCGCGCAGACCGGTGTCCAGATCGGTGTGAAGCCGGCGGGCGGCATCCGTAACACCAAGGAAGCGATCAAGTTCCTGGTCCTGGTCAACGAGACCGTCGGCGAGGACTGGCTGGACAACCACTGGTTCCGCTTCGGCGCCTCCAGCCTGCTCAACGACCTGCTCATGCAGCGTCAGAAGCTGGCGACCGGCCGCTACTCCGGCCCCGATTACGTGACGGTGGACTGATCATCATGGCATCTGTATTCGAGTACGCACCGGCGCCCGAGTCCCGGTCCGTCGTCGACATCGCCCCTTCGTACGGCCTGTTCATCGACGGCGAGTTCGTCGACGCGGCCGACGGCAAGGTCTTCAAGACCGTCTCCCCCGCCACCGAGGAGGTCCTCGCCGAGGTCGCCCAGGCGGGCGCCGAGGACGTCGACCGCGCGGTGAAGGCGGCACGCAAGGCGTTCGAGAAGTGGTCGGCGCTGCCCGGCTCCGAGCGCGCCAAGTACCTCTTCCGCATCGCCCGGATCATCCAGGAACGCAGCCGTGAGCTGGCCGTCCTGGAGACCCTGGACAACGGCAAGCCGATCAAGGAGACCCGCGACGCGGACCTCCCGCTGGTCGCCGCGCATTTCTTCTACTACGCGGGCTGGGCCGACAAGCTCGACCACGCGGGCTACGGCGCGAACCCGCGCCCGCTGGGCGTGGCCGGCCAGGTCATCCCGTGGAACTTCCCGCTGCTGATGCTGGCGTGGAAGATCGCCCCGGCGCTCGCGACCGGCAACACGGTCGTCCTGAAGCCCGCCGAGACGACCCCGCTCTCCGCCCTGTTCTTCGCGGACATCTGCCGCCAGGCGGGCCTCCCGAAGGGTGTCGTCAACATCCTCCCCGGTTACGGGGAGACGGGCGCCTCGCTGGTCGAGCACCCGGATGTGAACAAGGTCGCCTTCACCGGCTCGACCGCGGTCGGCAAGTCCATCGCGCGCTCGATCGCCGGTACGCACAAGAAGGTCACCCTGGAGCTGGGCGGCAAGGGCGCCAACATCGTCTTCGACGACGCGCCCATCGACCAGGCCGTCGAGGGCATCGTCAACGGCATCTTCTTCAACCAGGGCCAGGTCTGCTGCGCGGGCTCGCGCCTCCTCGTCCAGGAGTCCGTCCAGGACGAGCTGCTCGACAGCCTGAAGCGGCGGCTCTCCACCCTGCGCCTGGGCGACCCGCTGGACAAGAACACGGACATCGGCGCGATCAACTCGGCCGAGCAGCTGTCCCGTATCAACGCGCTGGTGGAGAAGGGTGAGTCGGAGGGCGCCGAGCGCTGGTCCCCCGCCTGCGAGCTCCCGTCCGCCGGCTACTGGTTCGCCCCGACGCTCTTCACGAACGTCACTCAGGCGCACACCGTCGCCCGCGACGAGATCTTCGGCCCGGTCCTGTCCGTGCTGACGTTCCGTACGCCGGACGAGGCGGTCGCCAAGGCCAACAACAGCCAGTACGGCCTGTCGGCCGGCATCTGGACGGAGAAGGGCTCGCGCATCCTGGCCGTGGCCTCCAAGCTCCGCGCGGGTGTCGTCTGGGCCAACACGTTCAACAAGTTCGACCCGACCTCGCCCTTCGGCGGCTACAAGGAGTCGGGCTTCGGCCGCGAGGGCGGTCGCCACGGTCTGGAGGCCTACCTCGATGTCTGATGCGCGACTGAGTGTCTTCAAGACCTACAAGCTGTACGTCGGGGGCAAGTTCCCCCGCTCCGAAAGCGGCCGGGTGTACGAGGTGACCGACTCCAAGGGCAAGTGGCTGGCGAACGCGCCGCTCTCCTCCCGCAAGGACGCCCGTGACGCGGTCGTCGCGGCGCGCAAGGCGTTCGGCGGCTGGTCGGGTGCCACGGCGTACAACCGCGGGCAGATCCTCTACCGCATCGCCGAGATGCTGGAGGGCCGCCGGGACCAGTTCGTCGCCGAGGTGGCGGACGCGGAGGGTCTGTCGAAGTCCAAGGCGGGTGCCGTCGTGGAAGCGGCGATCGACCGCTGGGTCTGGTACGCGGGCTGGACGGACAAGATCGGCCAGATCGTGGGCGGGGCGAACCCGGTCGCGGGCCCGTTCTTCAACCTGTCGACCCCCGAGCCGACCGGTGTCGTGACCGTCGTCGCCCCGCAGGACTCGTCCTTCCTGGGCCTGGTCTCGGTCGTCGCCCCGGTGATCGCGACCGGCAACACGGTCGTGGTGATCGCCTCGGAGAAGGCGCCGCTGCCGGCCCTGTCCCTGGGCGAGGTGCTCGCCACCTCCGACCTGCCGGGCGGTGTCGTCAACATCCTTTCCGGCAAGGCCTCGGAGATGGGCCCGCACCTGGCGGCCCACCAGGACGTCAACGCGATCGACCTGACGGGCGCGGACGCCGATCTGGCGCGCGAGCTGGAGATCGCGGCGGCGGACAACCTCAAGCGCGTCCTGCGCCCGCGCATCGTGGACTTCACGGAGTCCCCGGGCACGGAACGGATGACGGCCTTCCTGGAGACCAAGACGGTCTGGCACCCGACGGGTTCCCTGGGCGCGAGCGGCTCCGCGTACTGAGAGGTACGAGGCGAAGGCCTCCGGTGCGGTGAAGGCCTCCGGCGCTCACCGCGCCGGAGGCCTTCGCGCTTCCCGCCTCACGTCCACCCCCTGGCCTCCCGCACCAGGAGCTCGTGGAGTTCGGCGAGGCGTGGCTCCGAGAGAGTGCCGGAACGGGTGGCGAGGTAGAGGGTGTTGATCGGCGGGATCTCCGGTTCCACGAGATGGATCAGTGCCCCCGCGTCGAGTTCGGCCGTGCACAGGTACGTCGGGAGGACCGAGATCCCCGCCGACGACGTCACCGCCGCTATCACCGCGCGCAGGTCGGGGACGACGACGGCGGGCGGGCTGGGCGGCGGGGCGTCGAACACCGTGCGCCAGTAGCGGCGGATGATGGGCAGGGTCTCCGCGTAGGCGATCATCGGAAGCTTCGCCAGGACCCGCGGCCCGTCCGCCGCGAGCGCGCCCTCCGGAATGCCGGCGGCTCACCTGGGGCGAGGCCGGCAGGGCGAACTCCTCGTCGGTCAGCGGTGATCGGTGCGGGCATGGGATTCCTGATGCAGTCGACCCCGCTCATCACCACGAACAGCGCGGATCCGCGCGACATGGGCGCGGCGAGCGGCGCCGCCTCCCTCGTCCGGACGATCGGCGGCTCGCTCGGCGTCGCGATGCTCGGTGCCGTCTTCACCGCCCGCCTCGCCGGCGCGGACACCCGACTGACCCCCGCGCAGCTGCGGGCGCTGCCCGCGTCCGTGCGGGAGAGCTTCGCGGCGGCGGTGACGAGCGGGCTGCACGGGGTGCTCCTGGGAACGGCCGTGCCGGCCGCACTCGCCTTCGCCGCGGCCTGGTTCGTACGGGAGATCCCCCTGCGGACCGAGCCCAAGGGCGCTAGTTCGCCGGAAGCATCCCCGTCACCTCACCGACCAGCGGCAGATCGTCCAGCGCCCCGCCCTTCGTGACGTGGTCCGTCACCAGGTTCGTGCCCACGGGCTGGAAGTCGGCGACCTGGGTGCCGACCCCGTTGTCCAGCGGGTCGACCCCGGTGTTCGCCAGCGGGTCGAGCTGAAGGCTGGTCAGCGGGCCGACGGCGTGGCCGGTGGCCCCGAGGGCCGCGACCGCGTCGCTGCCGGCCAGCGCGTCGACCGGCAGCGGCAGCGGGCCCGCCGCCTGCGCCGCCGCGGCGCCCATGCCGAGCACCGCCGCTCCCGCCGCCGTCGCGGTGAGACCGGCCTTCAGCAGGGCGCCGCGGCGGGAGGTCCTGGATTGCTTGTGACGCGCCATGAGAGTCCTTCAGCGTTGAGTAATCGCGGAGACACCGAGCGTAGTTGAGGTGTGATGCTCGATACCAACCCCCTCCCTCGGGGGTCCCCTGCCCGGGGGAATGCTTCACACTGGTGTCCCGTGAGTTCCCAACCGATCCCGACCCGTGTCGTCCTGCTCGCGGGCCCCTCAGGTTCCGGCAAGTCGTCCCTCGCCGCCGTCACCGGCCTCCCGGTGCTGCGCCTCGACGACTTCTACAAGGAGGGTGACGACCCGACGCTCCCGCTGGTCGCGGGCAGCGCCGACATCGACTGGGACTCCCCGCTCTCCTGGGACGCGGACGCCGCCGTCGCGGCGATCGTGGAGCTGTGCCGTACGGGACGTACGGACGTTCCCGTGTACGACCTGGCCACCAGCTCGCGCGTGGACCACGACGCCCTGGACATCGGGCGGACCCCGCTGTTCGTGGCGGAGGGGATCTTCGCGGCGGAGATCGTGGAGCGCTGCCAGGAGCTCGGCGTGCTCGCCGACGCGCTGTGTCTGCGCGGCCGGCCCTCGACGACGTTCCGCCGCCGGCTCGTCCGCGATCTCAAGGAGGGCCGCAAGTCGGTCCCGTTCCTGCTGCGCCGCGGCTGGCGGCTGATGCGCTCCGAGCGCTCCATCGTGGCCCGCCAGACGGAGCTGGGCGCCCACCCCTGCGCGAAGGACGAGGCCCTGGGACGCCTCGCCGCCGCGGCGGCGGGCCGTCACCGCACGCCGGCCGTTCGCTGACACGGCAACGCGACGCGGGCCGTACAAGCCCCCCCGGCTTGTCCGACCCGCGCCCTTTCCCCCGTACCCCCGTACGGTCCCCCGTGTTTCCCCCGTTGCCCCCCCGACCTTCAGGCCACCAGCTCGCCGAAGGACTCCTCCTCGTCACGGCCGAAGCTCAGGACCTCGTCCTCGCGCAGCCGGCGCAGGGAGCGCCAGATGCTCGACTTCACCGTGCCGACACTGATGTCCAGGATCTCCGCGATCTCCGGATCCGTACGACCCTCGTAGTAGCGCAGCACCAGCATCGTGCGCTGGAGCTCCGGCAGACGGGCCAGCGCCTGCCAGAGAACCGCGCGCAGTTCGGTGCCCCGCATCGCGTCCGTGTCGCCCGCCGTCTCCGGCAGCTCCTCGGTCGGGTACTCGTTGAGCTTGCGCCGACGCCACGCGCTGATGTGCAGGTTCGTCATGGTGCGGCGCAGGTAGCCACCCACCGCCGCCTTGTCGCTGATCCGGTCCCAGGCGCGGTACGTCGAGAACAGCGCGCTCTGGAGCAGGTCCTCGGCCTCGAACCGGTCACCGGTCAGGTGGTAGGCGGTGGCGTACAGGGAGGCACGGCGCTCCTGTACGTAGGCGGTGAACTCCGCCTCCGACAGCGACTGCCGCTCCCCCTTGACCTCCCCGTACGCCGCTCCCCCGTCAGCCACGGCGACCATGTACGGCGCCTTGTGCTGACGCCCGACGCTGCGAACGCACCCCCGCCCGTTCACCGCGCCGGACTTCTCCGGGCTCCGCACGACGACATCGTGGAGACGCGTGACAACTGCGCTTGAGGTGGTGCTGTGCAGTGCGTTCATTTCGCGCCCCCCGTCGATTGGAGTGTGTTCTGTCCGTGTGCCAAGAAGCTTGCCCGGCCCACTTCATCGCGGTGTCCGCCGACTGTCACAGCCGTGTCACAGGGGCCTGTGCCACCGCACAGTCGAACTCCGATGGCCTCATGGGACAGAATGGCGTCCGTGCCTTTCCTGTTGCTGATCGAGGACGACGACGCCATCCGCACGGCCCTCGAACTCTCCCTGTCACGCCAGGGCCACCGAGTGGCCACCGCGGCGACGGGCGAGGACGGCCTCAAACTGCTCCGCGAGCAGCGTCCTGACCTTGTCGTCCTGGACGTCATGCTGCCCGGGATCGACGGCTTCGAGGTGTGCCGGCGCATCCGGCGCACCGACCAGCTGCCGATCATCCTGCTGACCGCGCGCAGCGACGACATCGATGTGGTCGTCGGTCTGGAGTCCGGGGCGGACGACTACGTCGTCAAGCCGGTCCAGGGGCGGGTCCTCGACGCCCGGATCCGGGCCGTACTGCGGCGCGGGGAGCGGGAGTCCACCGACTCGGCGACGTTCGGCTCTCTCGTCATCGACCGTTCCGCGATGACGGTGACGAAGAACGGGGAGGATCTGCAGCTCACGCCGACCGAGCTGCGGCTGCTCCTGGAGCTGAGCCGGCGGCCCGGACAGGCTCTGTCCCGCCAGCAGTTGCTGCGCCTGGTGTGGGAGCACGACTACCTGGGCGACTCGCGTCTGGTCGACGCCTGCGTCCAGCGGCTGCGCGCCAAGGTGGAGGACGTGCCGTCCTCGCCGACCCTGATCCGTACCGTGCGCGGCGTCGGCTACCGACTGGACGTCCCTGCGTGAGAAGAGGGATGTTCGCGGGACTGCGCTTCACCAGCCTGCGCCTGCGCCTGGTCGTCGTCTTCGCCCTGGTCGCGCTCACGGCCGCCGTGTCGGCCTCCGGGATCGCGTACTGGCTGAACCGCGAGGCGGTGCTGACCCGCACCCAGGACGGCGCGCTGAACGACTTCCGGCAGGAGATGCAGAACCGGGCCGCGACGCTGCCGCTGCACCCCACCGAGGAGGACCTGCGGCGTACGGCCGAGCAGATGGCGGACGGCAGCACCGGCTACAGCGTGCTGCTGCTCGGTGAGCGGGCGGCCGGCAAGCCGATCATCGGGGCCTCGAACCCGGACACCTTCACCCTGGCGGACGTACCGGCCTCCCTGCAGGTGGCGGTGGACACCGAGCGGCCGGTCGGCGAGGGCAACGCCCATCCGTACCACCTGTTCTGGCAGCGCACGCAGCGCGGCCAGACCCCGTACCTGGTCGGCGGGACGAAGATCGACGGCGGCGGGCCCACCGGCTACATGTTCAAGTCCCTGGACGCCGAGCGGGCGGATCTGAACTCGCTCGCCTGGTCCCTGGGGATCGCGACCGCGCTCGCGCTGGTCGGCTCCGCGCTGCTCGCGCAGGCCGCCGCCACGACCGTCCTGCGGCCGGTGCACCGGCTCGGTGAGGCGGCTCGCCGGCTGGGCGAGGGGAAGCTCGACACCCGGCTGCGGGTCTCCGGCACGGACGAACTGGCCGATCTGTCACGGACGTTCAACAGCGCGGCGGAGTCCCTGCAGAAGAAGGTCGACGACATGAGCGCGCGGGAGGAGTCCAGCCGTCGCTTCGTCGCGGACATGTCCCACGAGCTGCGTACTCCGCTGACCGCCCTGACGGCCGTCACGGAGGTCCTGGAGGACGAGCAGGACTCCCTCGACCCGATGATCGCGCCGGCCGTGGCGCTCGTGGTGAGCGAGACGCGGCGGCTGAACGACCTGGTGGAGAATCTGATGGAGGTGACCCGCTTCGACGCGGGCACCGCGCGGCTGGTCCTCGACGACGTGGACGTGGCCGACCAGGTCACCGCCTGCATCGATGCCCGGGCCTGGCTGGACGCCGTGGAGCTGGACGCCGAGCGCGGGATCATGGCGCGGCTCGATCCGCGCCGGCTCGACGTGATCCTGGCGAACCTGATCGGCAACGCCCTCAAACACGGCGGTTCGCCGGTGCGGGTGGCGATCCGCACGGAGGACGGCGAGCTGGTGGTCGAGGTACGGGACCACGGTCCGGGCATCCCCGAGGAGGTCCTGCCGCATGTCTTCGACCGCTTCTACAAGGCGAGCGCGTCCCGGCCCCGCTCGGAGGGCAGTGGTCTGGGGCTGTCGATCGCCATGGAGAACGCGCTGATCCACGGTGGTTCGATCACCGCCGCGAACTCGCCGGACGGCGACGGCGCGGTGTTCGTCCTGCGCCTTCCGCAGGACAGCGAGCAGGGCGGGGTGGAGGAGAGTTGAGACGGCTTCGCCGTACGGGGGTCCGGTCAGGAGCCCGTACAGGAGTCCGTACGGGAGTGCTGGCGGCGGCCGTCGTGGTGGCCGCGCTCGCCTCCGGGTGCGGGATCAGGACGACGTCGGTGCCCGTGGACGCGGGTCCGGCCCCCTCCCGGGTGCCGTGCAGTGTCTCGGGCGACGAGGTCGCCACGCAGGCCACGGGGATGCCGGTCCGGGTGTTCCTGGTGTGCGGTTCGCAGCTGGAGGCGGTGGACCGCAGGTCGCCGCTGCCCGAGGAGAAGGTCGGCGGGGACCCGGTGCGGACCGCGTCGACGCTGCTCGCGCAGTTGCAGAGCGAGCCGTCGGACAGCGAGCGGGAGGCCGGGTTCTCCACGGCGGTGAAGGGGCCGCTCGTCGTCACCGGCGGCCACAAGGGCGATCCCGCGGACACGCTGCGGCTGAGCAGGCAGCCGGAGGACCTGACACCGACGGCCCTCGCGCAGATCGTCTGCACCTTCGCGCGGAGCGCGGCCGGCGCGGGCGGGGAGACGGTGGTGCTCGGCGGTCCCGGCGGCTATCCGCCGCACCGCTACCGGTGCACGGCCGAGCTGCGGGAGCGCCCCGAGTCGGCGGCCCCGACGGTGACCGCGCCGACACCGTCGGCCTCCTGAGCCGAGCCGCCGCGCGGGCGGCGGAACCGATTCCGGCACAGGGCGCGTCTTGGGGGGCGTGCAGCGTCAAGGTTCGGGCGGCAGTGCCGCCGTGGTCGTACGCGTGGCGGGGTTCGCCCTCCTCCTCGCGCATCTGCTCCTCGTCGCCTGGGTGACGCTCCGCCCACGCGACGTGGCCTGGGTGACGGCGCCGAACCTGACCCCGCTGGCCGGGATAAAGGCGGATCTGGCGCTCGGCCCGGCCGAGGCGGCCCGGCGGATCGGCGAGGGGCTGCTGCTTCTGGCCCCGCTCGGTGTTCTGCTCCCGATGGCCGACGGCCGGCTGCATGTGTCGCCGTGGGCGTCCCTGGCCCGTACCACCGCCGCCGGGGCGCTGGTGTCCCTCGCCGTCGAACTGCTGCAGACCGCCGTGCCCGGGCAGGTCGTCGATGTGGACTCGCTGCTCCTGAACACCGCCGGGGTGGCGCTGGCCCATCTGCTGGTGGTGCCGGCGGGCCGGGCGCGGCTGCGCCGCAGGAGGGACCCGCGGGCGCGCCGGTCCACCTCCGGTACCAGCCGGGGCCGGGGTTCGGCCCTGCTGCGGGACGAGGGTTCTCAGGGACCTACCCCGACGATTCCCAGGGTCGGGATCGCCCCGTAGACCGACGCTTTGTCCCCTGGTCCGGGGCGAGTATGGAGTCATCAGGGAGCCCGACGGAGCGGCTCCCGGAGATGCCTCTCGAAGGAGCCCACCATGGCCGCACTTGCCCGCCCCCGTGACGGACGCATGATCGGCGGAGTGTGCGCAGCGCTGGCACGGCGCTTCGGCACCTCGGCCACCACCATGCGGGTCATCTTCCTCGTCTCCTGCCTGCTGCCCGGTCCGCAGTTCCTGCTGTACCTGGCGCTGTGGCTGCTGCTGCCGACGGAGAAGTCGGCGAGCACGGCCTGGTAGGGGCAGCACAGGACGTACATACGCCGATGGGGCGCGCACCCGGACCGGGTGTGCGCCCCATCGGCATGTGTGGCCCGATCAGCCGAGCGGCAGACCGTTCAGGGGGAGGCCGTTCAGCGGGAGGCCGCCGAGCAGGCCGCCGACCGGGGTGCTGCCGAGCGCGCCGGTGGCGCTGTCGAGCGGGGCGTGCTCGAGCGCCGCGCCGGCCGCGGTCGGCAGGGTCTTGACGCCCTGGTCGACAGAAGCCTCGCCGGAGAGGAGGGACTCGGCGGCGCCGTCGGGGAGCTCGGTGAGGCCGTCGCCCAGCGGCACGGTCTGGGTGACCAGGCCGAGCGCGTCCGGGGTGGCGGGCAGCGACGGGGCGGCGGCGGCCGTGCCGGCGGCGGCAGCGGCGAAAGCGGCACCGAGAGCGGCGACACCGAGCGTCTTGGCGGCAGACTGCTTCATCAGAAAATCATCCTTGAGGATCTTGGGGATCATGGAGCTTCGGGAAAAGCAGGGATTGCGGGGAATGCAGAGCAGCTTCGCAAGCTAGCCACCTGCTTGACACCCGGGCAAACACCGAAATGCGGCCGGAGGTCACGCCCCCGGCCGCCCCGACTGCTCCGTCCGGAGCCCGTCCTCGTTCTCCCCTCACTCCGCCTAGCTGGAAGAACCGCTGGTCGCGGAGGTCTGCTGGAACAGCCATTCGGACTTCAGCTCGGCATATCCCGGCTTGATCACGTCATTGATCATCGCGAGGCGTTCATCGAAAGGAATGAAAGCTGATTTCATCGCATTGACCGTGAACCACGCCATGTCGTCGAGCGTGTATCCGAATGCCTCGACCAGCAGCTCGAATTCCCGGCTCATGCTCGTCCCGCTCATGAGGCGGTTGTCGGTGTTCACGGTGGCCCGGAAGTGCAGCTTGCGGAGCAGACCGATGGGGTGCTCGGCGATGGAGGCCGCCGCGCCGGTCTGGAGGTTGGAGGTCGGGCACATCTCCAGCGGGATGCGCTTGTCCCGTACGTACGCGGCCAGCCGGCCGAGCGCCACCGAGCCGTCCTCGGCGACCTCGATGTCGTCGATGATGCGGACGCCGTGCCCCAGCCGGTCGGCACCGCACCACTGCAGTGCCTGCCAGATGGACGGCAGACCGAAGGCCTCGCCGGCGTGGATGGTGAAGTGGTTGTTCTCGCGCTTCAGATACTCGAAGGCGTCGAGGTGTCGGGTGGGCGGGTAGCCGGCCTCGGCACCGGCGATGTCGAAGCCGACGACACCGGAGTCGCGGTAGCGGTTGGCCAGTTCGGCGATCTCCAGCGCACGGGCGGCGTGCCGCATGGCGGTCAGCAGCGCGCCGACGCGGATGCGGTGACCGCCGGCCCTGGCCTGCCGCTCGCCCTCGCGGAAGCCCTCGTTGACCGCCTCGACGACCTCCTCCAGGGTGAGCCCGGCCTCCAGGTGCTGCTCGGGGGCGTACCTCACCTCGGCGTAGACGACACCGTCCTCGGCGAGGTCGACCGCGCACTCGGCGGCGACCCGGACGAGGGCCTCACGGGTCTGCATGACGGCGCAGGTGTGCGCGAAGGTCTCCAGATAGCGCTCCAGCGAGCCGGAGTCGGCGGCCTCGCGGAACCAGATGCCGAGCTTGTCGGGCTCGGTCTCGGGAAGGTTGTCGTAGCCCTGCGCGAGGGCGAGGTCGATGATCGTGCCGGGGCGCAGTCCGCCGTCGAGGTGGTCGTGGAGGAGCACCTTCGGGGCGCGGCGGATCTGGTCCGCGGTGGGGACGTTGGGGATCTGGCTCGTCATTGCCGCACTCTAGCCCCTACGCGCGTAGAGCGCGCCTCCTCAACTCGCTTGTCGATACGTAACAGTGACCGCGCGTACGGATGGCGTACACCTCCGCTTCTGAGACTGTTCTGCCATGGCGCACTCCGCACTCGTAGGGACTGCCGGCAGCCGGACACCCCGGCTCGGACGGCCCGTCGGCGCATCGCACCCCGGTACGGCGGTGGGCGGTGTGGTCCTGCTCCTCCCGAACGGGGAGGTGGCCTCCGCGCGGGGCGCCTCGCTCCGGGCCCACGCGGCGCTGCTGCCCCTGGGGCGGCGACTGGCCGCGGCCGGGCGCGCGGACGGCCTCGTGGTGCACGTCGTGCGCTACCGGGGGCGCGGCTGGAACGGCACGGACGCCCAGCCGGCCGCGGACGCGTCCTGGGCGGTGGCGGAGGCGGTACGCCGCTACGGCGACGTCCCGGTCTGCCTGGCCGGCCACGGGATGGGCGCGCGGGCCGCGCTGCGGGCGGCCGGGCACACGGCGGTCGACGCGGTGCTCGCGCTTGCGCCGTGGCTGCCGGAGGACGACGTGGCGGCGGAGCCGGAACCGGTGCGCCAGCTCGTGGGGCGCCGGGTCATGATCGTGCACGGCACGAACGACGCCCGTACGGATCCGGAGCTCTCGTACCGGCTGGCGGAACGGGCCAAGAAGTCGAACCGCGACACGTGCCGCTTCGAGGTCCACTCCGACGGCCATGCGCTGCGCCAGTACCACGACGAAGTCCGTTCCCTGGCCACGGACTTCGTGCTCGGCTCACTCTTCACCCACCCCTACGCCCGCCCGGTCGCGGACGCGCTGGCGGCTCCGCCGCCACTGGGGTTGCGCATGCCCCTGGCAGCGGGCTTCGGCCGCGCGCTGCGGCGGTAGGGGCGGGGGCCCGGGCTCCCGGGGCGCTACTCCGGCAGGAGGTTGCCCCGTTTGCTCAGGAGGAACTTTTTGAAGGCCGCCACCGGGGCCGTGTCCGGGTGGCCGTCGAGCCAGGCGACGCCGATCTCGCGGACGGCGCGGGGGGCCGTCACGTTGAGTTCGACGACGCCGGGGCGGGGGACGGCCGGCGGGGGCAGCAGGGCGACGCCCAGGCCCGCCGCCACCAGACCGCGCAGGGTCTCGGCCTCCTCTCCCTCGAAGGCGACACGCGGCTTGAACCCGGCCTCGGCGCACAGGTCGTCGGTGATGCGGCGCAGCCCGTACCCCGGCTCCAGGGTCACGAAGGTCTCGTCCGCGGCCTCCGCGAGGCGGACCCGCTTGCGCGAGGCCAGCCGGTGGTCGTCGGGCACCACGAGACGCAGCCGCTGCTCGTCGATGCGGCGGGCGACCAGGTCCGGCGCGTCGGGCACGGGCGAGGTCAGGCACAGGTCCAGGTCCCCCGCCCGCAGCCGCTCGATCATCGCCTCGCCGTAGTTCTGGACGAGCGTGAAGCGGACCCGGGGGTGGTCCACGCGGAAGGCGCGGATGAGCCCGGGGACGGTCTCGGAGCCCATCGTGTGCAGGAAGCCGAACGCGACCCGGCCCGCCGCCGGGTCCGCGTCCGCCCGTACGGAGTCCGCCGCCCGCTCCACCTCCGCGAGCGCCCGCTCGGCCGAGGCGTAGAACGTGCGGCCCGCCGGGGTGAGCGAGACCGTCCGGCCCTTGCGGGCGAAGAGGGAAACCCCCAGGTCCTGTTCCAGCCGGACCATCGCCCGCGACAGCGTCGACTGCGGCACACCCATCTCGGCCGCCGCCCTCGTCACATGCTCGTGCCGGGCCACCGCCGCGAAGTACGCGAGCCGTGGCGCGAGCAGCAGCCCCATGTCTTCTTCGTAACTACTCGGTGACAGCCGACTCTGTGACCTGTACTCATGCATCATGGGAACGATTACAGCAGTTCCGTGCATTGGACGCATGAAACGAATCGTCCTACGTTCGAGACATGCCTTCCGCCAGTACCAAGGCGGCCGCCACCAGCACGGTCGCCGACACCCGCCTCACCCCCGGTTCCCCCGGCTACCGCCGCATGAGCTTCGCCCTCTTCGCCGCCGGACTCGCCGCCTTCGCGCTCCTCTACTCCACCCAGGCCCTCCTCCCCGCGATCTCGGCGGAGTTCGGCGCCACCGCCTCCGCGGCCTCCTGGACGGTCTCCGCCGCCACCGGCGCCCTCGCCCTCCTCGTCCTCCCGATGAGCGCCCTCTCCGAGCGCTTCGGACGGCGCACGATGATGACCGCCTCGCTCGCCGTCGCGGTCGTCGTCGGACTCCTCGTCCCCTTCGCCCCGAACCTGGAGTGGCTGATCGCCCTGCGGGCGGTCCAGGGCGCGGCGCTCGCCGGCCTGCCCGCCTCCGCCATGGCGTTCCTGGCCGAGGAGGTGCGGCCGAAGGCGCTGATCGCCGCGATCGGCCTGTTCGTCGCCGGCAACTCGATCGGCGGCATGAGCGGCCGGATCGTCACCGGCTGGGCGGCCCAGCTGTGGGGCTGGCGCGCGGGGCTCCTGGCGGTCGGTCTGATGGCGGTGGCCTGCGCAGTCGTCTTCCGCCTGCTCCTCCCGAAGGCCCGTCACTTCACGCCCGGTTCGCTGAACCCCAAGGCACTGGCGACGACGGTCCGTACCCACCTCGCCGACCCGCTCCTCATGCGCCTGTACGCGATCGGCGCGCTGTTCATGACGGTGTTCGGCGCGGTGTACACCGTGATCGGCTACCGCCTCGTCGAGGCCCCCTTCTCTCTTCCGCAGGGCGTCGTCGGCTCGATCTTCCTGGTCTACCTCGTGGGTACGGTCTCCTCGGCCGCGGCCGGGAAGCTGGTCGGCCGCCTCGGCCGACGGGGGGCGCTCTACCTGGCCGTCGGCACGACGGCGGCCGGTCTGCTGCTCTCCCTGGCCGACTCGCTCGCCGCCGTGCTGCTCGGCCTGGTCCTGATCACGGCCGGCTTCTTCGCCGGGCACGCGGTCGCGTCCTCCTCGGTCAGCCGTACGGCGAAGACCGGCCGCGCACAGGCTTCGGCGCTCTACCAGTCCGCGTACTACATCGGCAGCAGCGTGGGCGGCACCCTCGGCGCGATCGCCTTCCACGCGGGCGGCTGGGCGGGCACGGTCCTGCTGGGCCTGGTCGCGGTCCTCGGCGTCGTGTCGATCACGCTCTACGGCAGCCACAGCGCGCGGGTGGCGGCGCGCGCCGAGGCCGGTCGGCTCCGGGTCCGGACGGCGCACTGAATCCGTATCCGATCCCGCACCGGATCCGTACAACCGGAACACCCCCTCGGTCGTCCTAAGTCATAAGACTCAAGGGGGAGTTGGTGATCATGAACGGGATACGGAAGCGGGCCGGGATCGTCCTCGGCATCACCTCGATGGTGGTGCCGCTGACGGTCGCTCTCGGTGCGGCGCCGGCGCAGGCGGCCTCGTGCAACGTGACGACGGGGCCGTACCAGAAGCAGGTGGAGAAGTTCCTGGGGCGGACGGTGGACGGGCGGCAGTCGCTCGCCGACTGCAAGGCCATCCAGGCGTTCCAGTGGAAGCACGGCATCACCCCGACGCAGGGGTACGCCGGTCCGCTGACCTGGCGGACGATGTCCACGATGCTGGCGCAGAAGGCGGCCGGCACGAACCCGAACAAGGCGGGGAAGTGTCCGACCAACAAGGGCCGGATCGCCTGTGTCGACCTGACGCGGCAGCTGAGCTGGATCCAGGACGGGTCGCGGCTGAAGTACGGTCCGGTGCCCGTCCGTACGGGCAAGGACGGCACGGAGACCCGGACCGGCGCCAAGAGGATCTACTGGCGGAACATCAACCACTGGTCGACGATCTACCACGTGTCCATGCCGTACTCGCAGTTCTTCGACGGCGGGCAGGCGTTCCACTCCACCACCAAGTCCATGTGGAACCCGCCGGGTTCGGGCGGCTGCGTCAACATGCGTCCGGCCGACGCCAAGGCGTACTGGAACCTGCTCAGGAACGGCGACGACGTGTTCGTCTACGGACGGAAGCCGGGAACCTGACCCCGGCTGTCAGTGCGCTGCGGTAGCTTCCCCTCATCGGCACAGAACCGGTGTCGGTGAGGGGCGAGTGGGGTGGACCTGCAATGAGTGACCTGGCGACCGCGGCCGAGGACCGGAACTCCCAACTGGAGCAGTACCGGACGGAGTTGACCGGGTACTGCTACCGGATGCTGGGCTCCTCGTTCGAGGCCGAGGACGCCGTGCAGGACACGATGGTCCGCGCCTGGCGGGCCATCGACTCCTTCGAGGGGCGCTCGTCACTGCGCTCCTGGCTGTACCGGATCGCGACCAACGTCTGTCTGGACTCGCTCAACGCGGGCAACCGGCGGGCCCGGCCGATGGATCTGACCGAGGCGACGCCGGTCGCGCAGGCGCAGCTGAACGCCCGGCCGGAGATCACCTGGCTGGAGCCGGTGCCGGACGGGCGGGTGCTGCCGTCGGTGGCCGACCCGGCGGACACGGCGGTGTCCCGCGAGACCGTGCGCCTCGCGTTCGTCGCCGCGCTGCAGCATCTGCCGCCCAAGCAGCGGGCCGTGCTGATCCTGCGCGAGGTGCTGGCCTGGAAGGCTAGCGAGGTCGCCGAGCTGCTCGACACCACGGTCGCCTCCGTCAACAGCGCGCTCCAGCGGGCGCGCGCCACGATCGCCGAGAACGAGCCGAAGGCCTCGGACGCCGCGGACCCGCTGGACGAGGAGCAGAAGGAGCTCCTGGAGCGCTATGTCGCCGCCTTCGAGGGGTACGACATGAAGGCGCTGACGGCGCTCCTGCACGAGGACGCGACGATGTCCATGCCGCCGTACGACCTCTGGCTGCGGGGGCACGACGACATCGTGGGCTGGATGCTCGGCGTCGGCGACGTCTGCCGCGGCTCGAAGCTGGTGCCGACGGTGGCGAACGGCTCGCCGGCGTTCGCGCACTACCACCCGGACCCGGAAGGCGGTTACAGCCCGTGGGCGCTGATCGTCCTGGAGCTCAGGGACGGCAGGGTCGGCGGCATGGACTTCTTCCTGGACACCAAGCGGTGGTTCCCGCTGTTCGATCTGCCGGAGCGGCTCGAGGCGTAGTCACCACGGTCACGGGTGCGGTCGTACGACGTCGGCGAGGCCGACCAGATCCAGGAGGGCCCGCAGATCGGCTCCGGCGCCACGGAACGTGAGCCGGTGCCCGAGGCGCCGGGCCGTGAGCCGCAGCCGGGCCAGGGCGTCCACGGCCGCGAGATCGGCATGGGCGAGGCCGCCGACGTCGCAGATCACGTCGGTGGGCGGCACCCCTTCGAGCACGGCGCACAGCCGGGCGACCTCCTCGGGGGTGGCCCGGGCGGCGAGGGTCAGTACGAGCGGTTGACTGGTGTCCACACCAAGGAGACCTGCGCCACGGCCGGAACTCATCGGAGACACCGGCGTGACGACGGTCGTGGTGACGGGGCCGGCCGCCTACACCGGGAAGGTGCGCGTGTCGATCGTGAGGTCGAAGGGGGCGGGGAGGCGGATCTCCATCCCGAACGGGACCGCGCTCAGGACCCGGTAGGCCTCGCCCTTCGGCTCCCCGTAGAGAGTCACGGTGGCCCCCCCGGGGGCGAAACCGTCGATCAACAGGTACAGGGGTACGCCCGCCTGGGCATATCCGGCCGCCTTCATGATGCGGTCGTGGCTCGCGTTCGACTTCGACGTGACCTCCACGACCAGCTCCGCGCCCGCAGCCGGGACGAAGTTGCCCGGTTCGCTGAGCATGCCCTCCGGCACGACTGCCAGATCCGGAATGTAGAGGCTGTCCCGCGAGGGAATCGCAGTCCCCAGGGTCTGGTAGATCCCCCAGTCCTCCGGGATCACGCTGTAGAGGCGGCGCTGGACCTTCTCGGCGATCCGGTTGTGCGCGTTGGACGGCGGCGGTGACACGGTGATGATCCCCTCGATGATCTCCACCTTGCAGCCCTCGGGTGCGTCCGTCTCCTCCCAGATTCGGACGAGGTCGTCCCACTCTCGGCCGTCGGCCGTGTGGTCGACGGTGAGTGCGCTCATGGCGGTCTCCTCTATCGGTGCGTCACCGATCCCAGCATGCCGAACGGGACCGGCGGAGGTCCACCGGTCCCGTTCACCCGAAAGGGCCACCGGCACATGCCAATGGCGATCAAATGATCAGGCGATGCGGTCCAGGACGATCGGCTTCGGGGTGAACGCCGTGCCCTCCGGGGCGATGTCCCAGGCGCCGTCCAGGGACTTCAGGGCGTAGTCGAACTTCTCCGGGGTGTCCGTGTGCAGGGTCAGCAGCGGCTGGCCCGCCGTGACCGTGTCGCCCGGCTTGGCGTGGAGTTCGACGCCCGCGCCGGCCTGGACCGGGTCCTCCTTGCGGGCGCGGCCGGCGCCGAGGCGCCAGGCGGCGATGCCGATGTCGTAGGCGTCGAGGCGGGTGAGGACGCCGGAGGTCGGGGCCGTGACGACCTGGTGCTCGCGGGCGACCGGGAGGGTCGCGTCGGGGTCGCCGCCCTGGGCCGCGATCATGCGCCGCCAGACGTCCATCGCCGAGCCGTCCGCCAGCGCCTTCGCCGGGTCCGCGTCCTTGATCCCGGCCGCGTCGAGCATCTCGCGGGCCAGCGCGATCGTCAGCTCGACGACGTCCGCCGGGCCACCGCCCGCCAGGACCTCGACCGACTCGCGGACCTCGAGGGCGTTGCCGGCGGTCAGGCCGAGCGGGGTCGACATGTCGGTGAGCAGGGCGACCGTCTTGACGCCGCTGTCGGTGCCGAGGCCGACCATCGTCGAGGCGAGCTCCCGCGCGTCCTCGATGTTCTTCATGAAGGCGCCGGTGCCGACCTTGACGTCCAGGACCAGCGAGCCCGTACCTTCGGCGATCTTCTTCGACATGATCGAGGAGGCGATCAGCGGGATCGCCTCGACCGTGCCGGTGACGTCCCGCAGGGCGTAGAGCTTCTTGTCGGCGGGGGCGAGTCCGTCGCCCGCCGCGCAGATCACCGCGCCGGTGGTGTCGAGGACGTGCAGCATCTCCTCGTTGGAGAGCAGCGCGCGCCAGCCCGGGATGGACTCCAGCTTGTCGAGCGTGCCGCCGGTGTGGCCGAGGCCCCGGCCGGAGAGCTGGGGCACGGCCGCGCCGCAGGCGGCGACGAGCGGGGCGAGCGGAAGGGTGATCTTGTCGCCGACACCGCCGGTGGAGTGCTTGTCGGCGGTCGGGCGGGACAGGGACGAGAAGTCCATGCGCTCGCCGCTGGCGATCATCGCCGCGGTCCAGCGGGCGATCTCGCCACGGTTCATGCCGTTGAGCAGGATCGCCATGGCCAGGGCCGACATCTGCTCGTCGGCGACCTCGCCGCGGGTGTAGGCGTCGATGACCCAGTCGATCTGCTCGGGGCTCAGCTCACCCTTGTCCCGCTTGGTCCGGATGACGGAGATGACGTCCATGGTGGTGCCTCTTTCTACGCGCATAGAGGGGGAAAGGGGGAGCGGCCCTTCCCATCGTGCCGGAAGGGCCGCTCCGAGGTGTTACTTCGCGAGGTGGTCCGGGCCGAACGCGTGCGGAAGCATCTCCGCCATCGTCAGCAGCCCGGCCGGGGTCTCCAGGACGAGTTCGGGGCCGCCGAACTCGTACAGCAGCTGCCGGCACCGTCCGCACGGCACCAGGGGCGCGCCCAGGCCGTCCACGCAGACGAAGTGGGTCAGCCGGCCGCCGCCGGTCGCCTGGAGCTGCGAGACGAGCCCGCACTCCGCGCACAGCCCGAGGCCGTACGAGGCGTTCTCCACGTTGCAGCCGGAGACCACCCGCCCGTCGTCGACGAGCGCGGCGGCGCCGACCGGGTAGCCCGAGTACGGGGCGTACGCCCGGGACATGGCGTCCCGCGCGGTCTCCCGGAGGGCCTCCCAGTCCGGCTGGGCGCTGGGCGTCACTTGCCCTCGCCCTTGCGGTAGCGCATGCCGTCCGCCTTGGGCATCCGCAGACGCTGCGCGGAGAGCGACAGCACCAACAGCGTCACGATGTACGGGGTGGCGCTGACGAACTCGACCGGGACCGTCTCCGTGCCGAGGTACCAGATGAAGACGCCGACACCGATGACGGTGGCGATCGAGGAGGTGATCCAGCGCTTCTTGTACGCCTTCCAGGCCGCGATGGCCACCAGGGCCGCGAACAGCAGCAGGAGCAGCGCGTGCACGGACTCGCCGCCGCTGCGGAGCTGGAGCGCGTCGGCGAAGCCGAAGAGGCCCGCGCCCATGGCGAGGCCGCCCGGGCGCCAGTTGCCGAAGATCATCGCCGCGAGGCCGATGTAGCCACGGCCACCGGTCTGGCCCTCGTTGTAGATGTGCGAGGTGACCAGCGAGAGGAAGGCGCCGCCGAGACCGGCGAGACCGCCGGAGACGATCACGGCGATGTACTTGTACTTGTAGACGTTGACGCCCAGCGACTCGGCGGCGATCGGGTTCTCACCGCAGGAACGCAGGCGCAGACCGAACGCGGTCTTCCACAGCACGAAGAACGTGCCGATCACCAGCAGCACGGCGATGATCGTCACCAGCGAGAGGTTGGTGACCAGACCGCCGAGGATGCCGGCGAGGTCCGAGATCAGGAACCAGTGGTGCTTCTCGATGTCGGCCAGCCAGTCGGACAGACCGGGGATCGTGACCGAGGTGATCTCCTCGGCCGGCGGGGACTGCTTGGGGCTGCCGCCCTTGGCCGCCGCCTCACCGCTGTTGAACCACAGCTTGGCGAAGTAGGTGGTGAAGCCGACCGCCAGGATGTTGATCGCGATACCGGAGATGATGTGGTCGACACCGAAGGTGACGGTGGCGACCGCGTGCAGCAGACCACCGAGCATGCCGCCCACGATGCCGGCGAGGATGCCGAGCCACGGGCTGGTCTGCCAGCCGGCCCAGGCACCGAAGAAGGTGCCGAGGATCATCATGCCCTCGAGACCGATGTTGACCACGCCCGCGCGCTCGGACCACAGACCGCCGAGACCGGCGAGGCCGATCGGCACGGCGAGTGAGAGCGCGGCGCCGATCTGGCCGGCCGAGGTGAGGTCCTGCGCGCCGGTGATGGCGCGGACGGCGGAGAGGGCGATGAGCCCGCCCGCGACGATCAGCAGGATCCAGGGGAGGGAGAGGCGGGTGCGGCCGCCCTTGCCACCGGCCGCCTTGGGAGCGGCGGGCGGCGGGGTGGAAGTCGCCGTGGCGGTCACGCCGACACCTCCGTCGTGTCGTTGGAACGGGCCTGGGCGGCGAGCTTCTCGCCGACCTGGCGCTGCTGGCGCTTGATGCCGTAACGGCGTACGACCTCGTAGGCGATGACGACGCAGAGGACGATGACGCCCTGCATGACGCCGACGATCTCCCTGTCGTACTCCTCGAACTCCAACTGCTGGGCGCCGCGCTCCAGGAAGGCCCAGAGGATCGCGGCGAGCGCGATGCCGATCGGGTGGTTGCGGCCGAGCAGGGCGATGGCGATACCGGTGAAGCCGATGCCGACGGGGAAGTCGCCGCCGAACTCGTACGAGTCGTTGAGCAGCGTCGGCATACCGATCAGACCGGCCATGGCGCCGGAGATCAGCATGGAGGTGACGACCATCTTCTTCACGTTGACACCGCTGGCCGCGGCGGCCGTGTCGGACTGGCCGACGGTGCGCAGGTCGAAGCCGAAGCGGGTGCGGGAGAGCGTGAACCAGTACGCGACGCCCGCGAGGACCGCGACCACGACGAAGCCGTAGACCGGTGTCGGTGTGGTCGGGAACTCGAAGAAGTGCGAGGACTCCGGCAGCGGGGTCGTGGCGACCTTGGTACCGGCCGGGTCCAGGTGGCCGAGGCGGCCGGGCTGCAGCAGGTAGCCGATGATCGCGGTCGCGATGAAGTTCAGCATGATCGTCGAGACGACCTCGCTGACACCTCGGGTGGTCTTGAGGACACCGGCGATGCCCGCCCACATGGCGCCGACGATCATCGCGGTGATGATGATCAGCGGGATCTGCACGATGCCCGGCAGGGTCAGCGCGCCACCGACGGCGGCGGCGAAGAACGCCGCGAGACGGTACTGGCCGTCGACGCCGATGTTGAACAGGTTCATGCGGAAGCCGACGGCCACCGCGATGCCCGCCAGGTAGTACGTCGTCGCCTTGTTGATGATGTAGACCTGGCTGTCCGACTTGATGCCGTAGTCGAACATGATGCCGAAGGCGCTGAACGGCTCCTTGCCGGTGGCCGCCAGCACCAGGGCGGTGATCAGGAAGGCGGCGACGATCGCGAGCAGCGGTGCCGCGATGCCGAGGAGCAGCCGCTCCTTGTCGAACTTCTTCATCGGGCCTCGTCCTCCGGGCCGTCGGTGCCCTCAGGGCTCTCAGGGTGCTCAAGGTGGCCGGCCGCGGCGCCGGTCATGGCCGAGCCGAGCTGCTCCGGGGTGATGGTCGCCGGGTCGGCGTCCGCGACGAGCCGGCCGCGGTACATCACCCGCAGGGTGTCGGACAGGCCGATCAGCTCGTCCAGGTCGGCGGAGATCAGCAGGACCGCCAGGCCCTCGCGGCGAGCCGCGCGGATCTGGTCCCAGATCTGCGCCTGCGCGCCGACGTCCACGCCCCGGGTGGGGTGCGCGGCGATGAGCAGCTTGGGGTTGTGGCTCATCTCCCGGCCGACGATCAGCTTCTGCTGGTTGCCGCCGGACAGGGAGGCCGCGGTGACCTCGATGCCGGGGGTACGGACGTCGTACTCGCGGACGATCCGCTCGGTGTCCTTGCGGGCGGCCTTGAGGTCGAGGACGGCGCCCTTGGAGTTGGGCTTCTCGGTGACGTGGCCGAGGATGCGGTTCTCCCAGAGGGGGGCCTCCAGGAGCAGGCCGTGCCGGTGGCGGTCCTCGGGGATGCAGCCGATGCCGTCCTCGCGCCGCTTGCGCGTCGGCGCGGTGGAGATGTCGGCGCCGTCCAGGGTCACCACGCCGCGGTCGGCCTCGCGCATGCCCATGATCGTGTCGACGAGCTCGGACTGGCCGTTGCCCTCGACACCGGCGATGCCGAGCACTTCGCCCTTGTGGATGGTGAAGGTGATGCCGCCGAGGACCGCGCGGACCACGCCGTCGGGGTCGACGGCGCTCAGCGACAGGTCCTGGACCGTCAGCATCGGCACGTCGGTGACGGTCGACTCGCGGGTCTCCGGGGAGGGCAGCTCGGCGCCGACCATCAGCTCGGCGAGCTGCTTGGTGGTCGTGTGCTTCGGGTCGGCGGTGCCGACCGTGGTGCCGCGCCGGATGACGGTGATCTCGTCGGCGACCGACAGGACCTCACCCAGCTTGTGCGAGATGAAGATGACGGTCAGGCCCTCGGCCTTGAGCTCGCGCAGGTTGTCGAAGAGCGCGTCGACCTCCTGCGGGACGAGCACGGCGGTCGGCTCGTCGAGGATCAGGGTGCGGGCGCCGCGGTAGAGGACCTTGAGGATCTCCACACGCTGGCGGTCGGCCACACCGAGGTCCTCCATGAGGGCGTTCGGGCGGATGCCGAGGCCGTACGCGTCGGAGATCTCCTTGATCTTCGCGCGCGCCCTGTCCCCGATGCCGTACAGCTTCTCGGAGCCGAGGACGACGTTCTCGAGGACGGTGAGGTTGTCCGCGAGCATGAAGTGCTGGTGCACCATGCCGACACCGCGGGCGATGGCGTCTCCGGGGTTGTGGAACGTCACCAGCTCGCCGTCGACCGTGATGGTGCCCTCGTCCGGCTTCTGCATGCCGTAGAGGATCTTCATCAGGGTCGACTTGCCCGCGCCGTTCTCGCCCACGAGGGCGTGCACGGTGCCGCGGCGCACGGTGATGTCGATGTCGTGGTTGGCCACGACTCCCGGGAAACGCTTGGTGATGCCGCGGAGTTCTACGGCGTTGGGACTGCTGGGGCTGGAGGCTTTGATGACGCACTCTCCTAGGCAGGGAGCGTGAGGAGGATGAGGCGGGGACGCAGGCGCTGTCGGTGGCGAAAAATACCCTGTGCGCAGATATCTACGCGCGTAGCATTCGCGAAATTGTTCAACTGGCCGCGGTTGTACGTGTGAAGGGGGCCCGGAGTGTCGGCCGAAGCCGCTCTCCGGGCCCCCTCCGACGTGTCAGAGGGTCGTCTTGACCTTGATCTGACCGTCGATGATCTTCTTCTTGGCCTCGTCGAGCTTGGCCTGGATGTCAGTGAGGTGGCCACCCGTGGTGGTCAGGGAGACACCGTCCTCGGCGAGCGAGTAGGCGTGCGTGCCGGTCAGCGGCTTGCCGTCCTGGACCGACTTGATGAGCTCGAAGACACCGGTGTCGACGTTCTTGACCATCGAGGTCAGGATCGAGCCGGCGTACTTGGACAGGGCCGGGTCCTTGGCCTGGTCCGAGTCGACGCCGATCGCCCAGGCGCCCGGCTTCGCGGCGACGGCCTCGATGGAGCCGGCACCCGAGCCGCCCGCGGCGGCGTAGATGACGTCGATGCCCTTGTCGAGCATGCCCTTGGCGGCGGCCTTGCCCTTGTCCGGGGCGCCGAAGCCGGAGAAGTCCGTACCGGTGGACAGGTACTGGATCGTGACCGAGGCGTTCGGCTTGGTGTCCTTGACGCCCTGCTGGAAGCCGGCGGCGAACTTCTTGATCAGCGGGGTGTCGACACCGCCGATGAAGCCGATCTTGCCGTCCTTGGACTTCAGCGCGGCCGCGACACCGGCGAGGTACGAGCCCTGCTCCTCGGTGAAGACGATCGAGTCGACGTTCTTCAGGTCGGAGACCGAGTCGACGAGGCCGAACGTGACCTTCGGGTACTTGGCGGCGACCTTGTCGATCGCGTCCTTGTAGGCGAAGCCGACACCGATGACGGGGTTGAAGCCGCCCTCGGCGAGGGAGGCGAGGCGCTGCTCGCGGTCGGCCGGGGTCTCACCGGTCTTGGCGGTGAGCTCCTTGGTCTCGACACCGAGGTCGGCCTTGGCCTTGTCCAGGCCACGGGCGGCGGAGTCGTTGAACGAGTTGTCGCCACGGCCGCCGACGTCGTAGGCCATACCGACCTTGATGGTGTCCGAGTCGGAACCGGTGTCGGTGGACGACTCACCACAGGCGGTGGCGGTGAGAGCGAGGGCCGCGGTCACTGCGGACGCGGAAACGATCTTGGATACCCGGCGCAAGAGGAGGGTCCCTTCGAGACTGACCGAAAGCGCCTCTTCCGGCGCTGGTTTCGCGTGGATCGTAACGCGCGTAGATGTCAGTTAAAGACCCGTTCATGAGTCGTTATCGGATCGTCGCGAACGAGCCACGGGGACGACCGGCGGCGCCTGCCCCGGCACGACCGGTTATACACCTGGGCGCCGGGCTTGGAGCGGCGTTTTTGCGACAGTTCGCGCTGTGTTCCTCCGAACGGCGGAGGCGGAGAAGGGGGCCCTGCGACCCCCTCCCGTCGGTGCCGTCAGCTCTTCGGCGTGGCGTCGATGAGAGCGGCGGCCGTGAAGAGCTCGACTCCCACCTGGATGGACCGCTCGTCCACGTCGAAGTCACCCGCGTGCAGGTCCCGGCGTGTCGTGTCGCCCGGGGTACGGGTGCCGAGGCGGGCCATGGCGCCCGGGACGTGCTCCAGGTACCAGGAGAAGTCCTCGCCGCCGAGGCTCTGCTCGGTGTCCTCGATCGCATACGGTCCGCGGCGGGCCGTCATCGCGTCGCGGAGCAGTTCGGTGATGACCGGGTCGTTGACGACCGGGGGGACGCCGCGGACGTAGTTGATCGTCGACTTCGCGTGGTGCATCGTCGCCACCTCGTCGATCGCCGCGTGGACCAGGTCGGGCGCATCGCGCCAGGCGGGCAGGTCGAGGCAGCGGACGGTGCCGGAGAGCTCGGCGTGCTGCGGGATGACGTTGCAGGCGTGGCCGGACTCGATGCGGCCCCAGGTGACCGCGAGGCCGGAGCGGGCGTCGACCCGGCGGGAGAGCAGGGCCGGGACGTCGGTGGCGATCCGGGCGGCCGCGGTGACCAGGTCGGTGGTGAGGTGCGGGCGGGCCGTGTGGCCGCCGGGGCCGTCGAGGGTGACTTCGAGCCGGTCGCAGGCGGAGGTGATGGGGCCGGGGCGCAGCCCGATCCGGCCGGCGTCCACCTTCGGGTCGCAGTGGACCGCGATGATCCGGCCGACCCCGTCCAGGACCCCGGACTCGATGGCGTCGGCGGCGCCGCCGGGCAGCACCTCCTCGGCGGGCTGGAAGATCAGCCGCACGGCGCGGGGCAGCAGCCCCTGCCGGTCGAGGTCGGCGAGGACAAGACCGGCGCCCAGAACGGTGGTGGTGTGGACGTCGTGGCCACATGCGTGGGCGCGATTGGGCACGGTGGAGCGGTACGCGACGGTCTTGACGTCCGGGATGGGCAGCGCGTCGATGTCGGCGCGGATCGCCAGCATGGGCCGCCCGCGGTCCCACGTACCGATGTCACAGACGAGGCCCGTGCCCGTCGCCAGTACCTTCGGCGCCAGTCCGGCCGCCTCCAGGCGTGTCTTCAGGGCGGCGGTGGTACGGATCTCCTGGTTTCCGAGCTCGGGGTGCATGTGCAAGTCGCGGCGGAAGGCGATCAGTTCGGCGCGCAGCGACGCGGACAGCGTTCCGGGCAGGGCGACGGAGCCGGGCTCACGGGACTTCAACTGGTTCACCTTTTGAAGGGTAGGCCCCTTCAGAGATCAACTGCCCGTTGATCACGAAAAGTTCAACCCGATAGGGGAAAGAAAGTCGGTTCACGAGGCATGACGACCATCCCTTGTGGGTAAGCTCACCCGAATTCGAGCCGTTCCGCCGCCGGGGTGGCGCGCGCCGTGAGCCGGTCCACCTCGAAGGCGGCCGTGCCCGCGACCCCCGCCAGGAAGCCCTGGGCCCGCGGGGAGGCGTTCTCCTTGAGCCACTCGGGCGCGATCTCACAGACCGCGACCTTGACCCCGGTGCCGACGAGGGCCAGCGGCAGGGTGTGCACGACCGTCGAGGGAAAACTGACCACCGTACGGCCGATCGGGCCGCGCCGGGCGATCAGCTCCAGCGGCAGATCGGGCCGGACGATCTCCAGACCGGTCTCCACCGCGATCCGGTGCAGCTTCTCCGCGCTCTCGCGGCGGTGCGCGAAGTAGCGGGTGGCGCCGTGGGTGCGGGCGAGGTCGGCGACGGCCCGCGCGTACTGATCGGGGTCGACCACGCCCGTCTCGACCAGCGAGGTCCCGACCAGGTCCGCGCCCCGGGTGAGGCGGGGCGGGCCGAAGCGGGCCCGGGTCCAGGCGAAGGTGTTCGGGGTGACGGTGGTGCCCGGCGGCGGTTCGACCGGGAGCGAGGTGAAGATCTCGACCGCGCGGCGGCGGGTGGGGGCCAGCTTGCGCCGGGCGGCGGCGGAGACCGGGGCGAGCACGAGTTCCCGCGGGTCCCGGCCGCTGCCGCGGCGGTGCCAGCGCACCAGCCGCTCGCCACGGGCCAGTTGGGCGGCGTACTCCATGGTGGCGGTGCCGTCGTCGACGACGGTCAGCTGCTTCGGGGCGAAGAGGGTGAGCAGCAGCTGGACGTAGCGGGAGAACGGGTCCCCGACGATCACCCGCTCCGCCGCCCGCAGCAGCGGAGCGAGGTCCCGCAGCGTACGGAAGAGCGAGCCGCGGCCGTCCCTGGCCTCCTGCCAGCGGACGGTGAACCCGTCGTCACGGGCCAGCTGCGCCATCCGGCGCAGCTGGCCGCGCGACATCGGGTCGGTCGGCGAGAGCACGACGAGCGTGAGGGCGGCGGACGCGCCGCCGAGAGGCGCGCCGACGGGTGCGCCGACCTCCCGGCCGCCGGGGGCCACGTGGTCCCCGGCGGCGGGCGACTGGGCGTGTGCCCACTCCAGGACGTTCAGGAGCTGGACCGGGCTCTCGACGAACGCCAGCTGGCCGGTCATGCGGCGACGAGCCCCTGGACCCGGCGGAGCTTCTTCATCGGGCCGAGCTCCGACTCGTACACCTTCTTGATCCCGTCGCCGAGCGCGGTCTCGATGGTGCGGATGTCGCGGACCAGGCGCTGCAGGCCCTGCGGCTCGACGGAGGCGGCCTGGTCGGAGCCCCACATGGCGCGGTCGAGGGTGATGTGGCGCTCGACGAAGGTGGCGCCGAGGGCGACGGCGGCCAGCGTGGTCTGGAGGCCGGTCTCGTGGCCGGAGTAGCCGATCGGGACGTTCGGGTACTCCTCCGTGAGGGTGTTGATCACCCGGAGGTTGAGCTCCTCGGCCTTGGCCGGGTAGGTCGAGGTGGCGTGGCAGAGCAGGATGTTGTCGCTGCCCAGGACCTCGACGGCGTGCCGGATCTGCTTCGGCGTCGACATGCCGGTGGAGAGGATGACCGTGCGGCCCGTGGCGCGCAGGGCGCGCAGCAGCTCGTCGTCGGTGAGCGAGGCGGAGGCGACCTTGTGGGCCGGGACGTCGAACTTCTCCAGGAAGGCGACGGCCTCGGTGTCCCACGGGGAGGCGAACCAGTCGATGCCGCGCTTCCTGCAGTGCTCGTCGATGGCGCGGTACTCGTCCTCGCCGAACTCCACACGGTGGCGGTAGTCGATGTACGTCATCCGGCCCCAGGGGGTGTCGCGCTCGATGTCCCACTGGTCGCGCGGGGTGCAGATCTCCGGCGTGCGCTTCTGGAACTTCACTGCGTCGCAGCCGGCGTCGGCGGCGACGTCGATGAGCGCGATGGCGTTCTCGAGCTCGCCGTTGTGGTTGATGCCGATCTCACCGGTGATGTAGACGGAGTGGCCCGGGCCGGCGGTCTTGCTGCCGAACGTACGAGTGCGCGTGTTCATATTCCTGCGGTTCCTTACGAGTTGGGGGTGTCGAGCTCGGGTCCGAGAAGCCAGGCCGCGATCTCGCGGACGGCTCCGGAGCCACCGGGGGTGAGGGTCACCGCACGGGCGGCGGCCCGTACGGAGTCGTGTGCGCTCGCCACCGCGACGGGCCAGCCGACGAGGTGGAAGCACGGAAGGTCGTTGACGTCGTTGCCGGCGTAGAGCACCCGCTGCGGGTCGATGCCCTGCTCCTCGCACCACTGCTTGAGGGCGAGGTCCTTGCGGTCGATGCCGTGCAGGACGGGGATCTTGAGCTTGCGGGCGCGGGCGGCGACGACGGCGTTCTGCTCGGTGGAGAGGATCAGGACCGGCATGCCGGCGCGGCGCAGGGCGGCGATGCCGAGGCCGTCGCCGCGGTGGGCGGAGACGAACTCGTGGCCCTCCGCGTCGAGATGGACCCGGTCGTCGGTCTGGGTGCCGTCGAAGTCGAGGACGACGGCGTCGATCTCGTCGAAGCCCGGGGTGAGAGGGGTGTCGAGCAGCGGCGCGAGCGCGCGGGCGCGGGCGAGGTCGTGCGGGTCGTCGATCTCCAGGACCCGGGCGGGGTCGGTGACGACGAGGGCGGTGTGTCCGAAGAAGCGGTTGCCGTGGGTACGGAAGCCCTCGGCGGCCATCGCGTAGACGGCGCCGGTCTCCAGGTACTCGGCCTCGCGGTCCTGCCTGCGGGGGCGGTGCGCCTTGTCGTGGTTGACGCCCGTGCCGCCCTCGGGGGTCTCCCGCCACAGGAAGCCGTGGGTCGGGGCCGCCGTGAAGGCCGTGTCGGCGCCGCCGGCGGTGATCTTCTCGACGGTGCCGTTCACCTCCTCGGAGGTGAGGAAGGGGCTTGTGCACTGGACCAGGAGGACGACGTCCACGCGGCGCCCGGTCGTGGCCTCGAAGGCGTCCATCGCGTGCAGGACCGCCGACTCGCTGGTCGCCGTGTCGCCCGCGATCGCCGCGGGGCGGTGGATCGCCTCCGCGCCGGCGGCGCGGGCCGCGGCCGCGATCCCGGCGTCGTCCGTGGAGACGACGACGTCGGTGACCAGTCGGGCGCCGAGGCAGGCGCGGACCGCGCGGGAGACCAGCGGGAGGCCCGCCACCGGGGCGAGGTTCTTGGCGGGGACGCCCTTGGAGCCGCCCCTCGCCGGGACGACGGCAAGCACGGTCGTGGTCATCAGAGTTCTCCAAGGCGGCGGATGACGGGAGCCACGCGCTGGACGCCGTGGCGGTACGCGCCCCGCGCCGCCTCCCGGACGATCCGGCGCAGCCCGCTGTCGCGGGGCTCCGGCGCGGTCACGTCCAGGCGGTGGCGGGCGAGGATGCCCGGCAGGTAGCCGGGGGCCGTCTCCGCTGTGTAGTAGGGGGCGATCGGGGGCAGCGCCGGCCCGGCGAGCAGTTCGGCGACCCGCTCACGGGCCGCGTCGAAGGCCTTCTCGTACGAGCCCTCTCCGACGCCTGACGGCGTGGCGGGACTCTCGGCGGCGACGCCCTGCCGCGCGAGCCATTCCTCGTCCGGCTCGGGTCGCACGTCCTTGTCGAGCCGGTCGAAGGAGGTCAGCAGCCCCGAGCCGATGAAGTGGTGGTTGCCGAGGACCTCACGCACGCCCATGTCGGTGAGGATCGCCGTGGGGATGCGCCGGTGCAGCGCTTCCAGCGCGGCCGTCGAGGAGACCGTGACCAGCAGGTCGGTGCGGTCCAGTACCTCGCCCATGTGCCCGTACACCAGACGGAAGTTGGGCGGGGTGTCCAGATCACGCACCAGCTTCTGGTACGGCAGCTCCTCCAGGTGCGTGGTGTGCTCGCCCGGCTTGGACCGGAGCTTGAGCAGGACCTCGCGCCGCGGGTGCAGCCGTGCGTGCTCGACGAGCCTGCGGAGCAGGTACGTACGGTCGGCGCGGGTCACCGGCACGGACGGCTGGGCGGCGAAGACGAGGGTGTCCCGGCCGGCCTCGGGGGCGTAGGGCGCGCCACCGAGGAACGGCAGCGCGGCCTCCACCACCGAGGAGGCGTCGGCCCCCACTCCTTCGTACACGGCGCGGAAACGCTCCGCGTCGTGGCGGGAGTTGGCGAGCACGACGTCCGCGCCGTGGCGCAGCAGCAGCCCGTCGGCGAGCTTCTCGTAGACGACTCCGACATAGCCGGTGACGATCACCGGACGTCGTTCGAGGGCCAGTTCGGCGATTCCCTGCAGAACGGCCCGGACGGTGCCGCCGACGAGGGCGAGCACGACGACGTCGTAGCCCCCGTCCCGTACCTCGCGGAGGAACTCCGCGCCCGTGACCTCGCGCGGGGGCGTCGCGGACACCCCGGTCTCGGCGAGTTGGCGCGCGGTGGGCGTGGCCCGGCCGCGCAGGACGAAACCGGTGGGCTCGGCGGCCGCTATACGGCGTGCGGTGAGCGCGCCCCATTTCCACCGGGTGTCGGAGTCGGCGAGTACGGCGACGCGTACCGCTTCATTGGTACTTGCTGGCACGTCGAGGACGCTAGAGAGGCATTCCGTTTCCCGGCCCAACTGAGCCACAACAAACGGTGAACAGAGCCCTTCCCTCTTCTGAAAATGGACGGGATCGGAGGCGGTTAAGCCGCCCGCCGCTTTGTGTTCACCGAACATCCCTCTGTCGGCCAGAACGAATGCCGGGGCGGCGCCTAGCGTCGGCCGGGTGGTCAAGCTCTCCGTCGTCGTGCCGTTCTACAACGTGCAGACATATGCCCCCGACACCCTCACAAGCCTGCGCGCGAACGCCCGCGAGGACTTCGAGTTCCTTCTCGTCGACGACTGCTCGACGGACGGAACGCCGGAGCTCCTCGAACGGGCCGAACGCGAGCTCCCTGGGGCCGTCCTCATCAGACACGCACAGAACGAGGGGCTTGCCACCGCGCGCAACACCGGACTCGACGCGGCCCGCGGCCGGTACCTCGCCTTCCTCGACGGGGACGACTGGCTCGCGCCCGGCCACTTCGCCCGGCTGGTCGCCGCCATGGACGAGCTGGACTGCGACTTCCTCCGTACCGACCACGTGGTGTGCGCGGGGCGGAACCGGTCGGTGCGCCGCTCCCCCGTCGGCCGGCGCGGCGAGGTGCTGCGCCCACGCGACGCGATCCTGCCCGCCGACCGGACGACCTCGGTGGACTATCCGTACGCCTGGGCGGGGATGTACCACCGGCGCCTGCTCGACCGCGGACTGCTGCACTTCACGCCCGGGCTGCGGACGGCGGAGGACCGGCCGTGGATCTGGAAGCTGCACCGGGAAGCGGATTCCTTCGCCGCCGTGAGCACTCTCGGCATCTTCTACCGGCGCGGCGTCTCCACCTCGCTCACCCAGATCGGCGATGTACGGCAGCTTGATTTCATCCGCGCATTCGACCAGGTGATCGAGGAAACGGCGAAGGATGTGGACGCGGACCGACTTCTCCCGAAAGCCGTCCGCACCTATTGCGCTCTTATTTCGCACCACATTTCGTCCGTCGAACGATTCGAACCCGCGGTGGCGAAGAAATTGCGGTCGATGAGTGCGGGCGCCCTGCGGCGCATGCCGCAGGACGTGCTCGCCGACGCGCTGGACACGATGGACGAGCGGCGGGCGGCCGTGCTGCGCAAGCTGCGCCGCCGCCGCCGCGCGGGCGTGAACTCCCTGCCCACCGTCACGGCCTCGGAGGCCGCCGCATGAGCACCACTCAGATCTTCTACGCCTCCACGCTCTACGGCGCGACGACGCTGGCCGCCGCCCTGGACAGCGGCTGCTTCGGTCCGGCAGACCGGCGCCTGCTCCTGGTCGGCAACAACGCGGCGGTGCCGGAGACGACGCCCGCGCTGGACGAGATGCCCGGCTTCGAGCAGCTGCGCGGCCGGTTCGACGACGTGCTGTCCTGGAACGAGGCGATCTCCCCGCTCCACCCCTCCGGCTGGACGCCACGGCCGGACGACCTGCCGCTGCTCGAGCGCCATCTGCGGCTGCTGTGGGAGCTCGGCGACGACCGCGTCGAACTCGTCGTGGAGTCGGTGCAGGTGGCGCCCGCCCTGACGATCGCCCGGCTGTTCTCCGAAGCCCCGATCGAGGTGTACGCCGACGGGCTGATGAGCTACGGCCCGACCCGCAACAAGATCGACCCGCTGGTCGGCGAGCGGATCCGCCGGCTGCTCCATCTCGACCTGGTGCCCGGGCTCGCCCCGCTGCTCCTCGCGGAGTTCGGGGCGGTGGCCGAGGTGGTGCCGACCGAGGCGTTCACCAAGGTCGTCGCCGAACTCTCGGACTCGGCCCCCGCCGAGGAGGAGGGCCCGGCGCTGCTGCTCGGCCAGTACCTGGCGGCTCTCTCGCTCCTCACCCCGGAAGAGGAGGAGGAGCTGCACGTACGGATGGTCCGCGGCGCGATCGCTCGCGGGCACCGCCGGCTCGTCTTCAAGCCGCACCCGACGGCGCCGGACGCGTGGACGCGCAGGCTGGCACGGGAGGCGGAGGCGCTCGGCGCCGAACTGACCGTCCTCGACCGGCCGGTGCTCGCGGAGGTCGTCTACCGGGAGCTGCGGCCGGCGCTGGTGGTCGGCTGCTTCTCGACGGCGCTGATGACGGCGCACGCCTTCTACGGGATCCCGGTGGCCCGGGTCGGCACCCGCACCGTCCTGGACCGGCTGACCCCGTACCAGAACAGCAACCGCGTCCCGCTCACCCTCGTCGACACGCTCGTCCCGGACCTGGAGGCCGACACTCCGGACATGGCCCCGGACGCGGAGGCGCCGGCGGACCTGGTCGCGGCGGTCGGCTTCGCGATGCAGCCCAAGATCCGGCCGGATCTGCGGAGCGCGGCGGTACGTCATCTGTCCGGGCCGCTCGCCGAACGGACCCGCCACTACTTCACGCTCCGCCGCCTCACCGTCCTCGGCCTCCCGGGCGGGCTCCCGGTCCCGCGCCACCCCCGGGTCCGCCGCCTGGCCCGCCGCGCACTGCGCCTGAAGCGGGCGCTCGCGAGGTGAGACAGGGGTGGGCCGGTGAAGCCGGCCCCGCCTTCACGCAGGGGCGTGACATAGCGGGTCGCTACGACCTCTTCCAACACTTTCCCAGGCCACCCATCTCTTCAGCCTTACAATCCACGGAC